>JAEYVW010000152.1 GCA_023429365.1 Bacteroidota bacterium | reverse complement strand
ATTCGAATCGGATGCGTTCGTCGATCTCGGGGGTGATCTCTGCATAACGTTTTTTCGCGCCTTCCCAGGTAATATGCTCGAGGTATTCATCCTGGGTTGAAAATTCTTTTGGCACCTGGAAGAACGGGAGTAGAATATCCCTTTTCAGATTAAGGATATCAATTTTATCAACGATCTCATTGGTATTGTCAATCGCCTGTGGAATATCTTGAAACACACGGGACATTTCTTCCGTGGTCTTGAAATAGAACTGGTCGTTGGGAAAAGCGAACCTTTTGCCTTTGATATTGATATCATCATCTGCAAAATCGCGAAGGGCGGGTGTGGTGATCTTTTCGCCGGTATTGATACAAAGTAAAATATCGTGTGCGTTGAAGTCGCTTTGCTCTACATAATGCGAGTCGTTACTCGCGATCACTTTTACATTGTATTTCTTCGCAAACTTTAATAATATTTCATTTACCCGGTCCTGTTCGGGCATGCCATGTCTTTGCAATTCCACGTAAAAATCTTCCTGGAAAATATTCAGCCACCACTTGAATTCGTTTTCGCCTTCTTCTTCTCCTTTTCTCAGGATAGCTTGTGGCACCGAAGCACCCAGGCAACAGGTAGTTGCGATCAGGCCTTCATGGTATTGCAGGATTAGTTCCTTATCGATCCGCGGATATTTGCTGTACATACCTTCGATAAATCCAAGTGATGTAAGTTTAACGAGGTTGCGATACCCCAGGTCATTCTTAGCCAGCAGGATCTGGTGATGACGTACATCCTTTTGCTCTTTAGTAAACGTTTTCTGATGGCGGTTGACGGTGATATAAAATTCGCAACCTACAACCGGCTTTACTTTCAATTTGCCATTTTCATCTTTATGCTTATAGGCTTCCGCTACAAATTCAAAGGCGCCAAACATGTTGCCATGATCGCTGATCGCCAGGGCAGGCATACCATCCTTTATCGCTTTCTTATAAAGATTTTGTATCGATGCAGCGCCGTCGAGCAGGGAGAACTGGGTGTGGACGTGTAAATGTGAGAACTTCATGGTCACAATATCAAAAATGAAAATTCAGGGACTCAAAACCGGAAACTACAATATCTTTCTGTCTTTTTGCCTTGCGGCTTAATTCAAAGCAAATCATGTAGCAAATTTCCGGTTTCTTTAGGGAAAATGAGTTTTGAATTTTCTACATCTTGTTGACAGGGTGTGTGGAGTACTATTTTTTGTTGAAACTAAAAATGCTGATCGATCCGCGGTTGTAACTGCATACCCATGCTTCCACCCTGTCATCGTTTTCAAAAATATCCACACCGACAGGGTGACCCTTGCAGGGAAGGGAGACTACTTTTTCAAAGCCGCGGTCCTTTATCTTGAAAACCTGCACAGTATCGCTGCTATAGCAGGTGACAAATAAGAATTTTTGATTTTTTGACAACATGATCGTTCTCGGCTGCGCGGCTGTCCTGGTGCTGAATAATGTTTTACCTGTATTCGCATCCAGGCAGGCAACGCGTCCAAGCCGGTTGTACGAAACAAATATATGATTGGCCGTATCCATCACGATATGCCTGGGATTAGATGCCACTTCAATAGTTTTTTCTTTCATCCATACAGAATTATTGATGACATCAATGCTCGATCCGCCCATGATCGCCACGAAAGACCTGTTATTTTTATCATCAACCGCAATCCCACGCGGGATGGAAGGCACTGGCACACGGGCTACCGATTTTGCAAATGGATATTCCGAAAGATTTGTTTCAAGAACACTCACATTGTAAGAATGCCAGTTGCTTACAAGCAGGTGCCTGCTGTCACTGGTGCGGGAAACGATCTTAGGCGTTTTCCCGGTTTTGATGATCGGAATATAAAACGAATCAGTAACCGTGCTGCCAGGATAGGACACAGTCACTTTCTTATCCTGTTCCTTCACAGGTAAACTAAGATTAGCTTTAAGAGTATCCACTCTGATCGGAACAATTCCCGCCGCATTGTGGAGCGACACCCACAATATCCTGTCATCATGGCTCAGGCATGCTTCCACCGGTTTTTCCTCGAAAGAGGGGATGGATTCATCTTTTTCATAATCCCAGCCGGTGGCAGCCGTAGGCGTGAACTTAAACTCCCTCGTAATCTTACGTGTAGGCTGATCAAACTCGTAGATGCTCATACCCTCCAGGTTCATGGCATACAGACGAGTACCCATGCTGTTGAACAAAACTGATTTTGTACCTGGCGCGGCTTTCAACACTTCAACGGTATCATAAACAATAGCGTTATATTCTTTCTTTGGGAAGACTGAAACCTGCAGTGGGATACTGTCCGCATTATTCCTTTCACCTACCGGGGGCAACCCGGATATAGGTGCAGTACGATCCTTTGTTGTACTGGCAGTTGATATGTTGCAGGAAGCAAACAATACATACAAAGCAAGGAGGTGGAGAAGCGATCGCATCTTGACTTTAAATTATACAAATATTTCATTTGACAGATAAAAAGTGCCAGGTATTCAGAAATAATCGTACATTATCAGGCAAAACGGTGATTTATACAATTTTGAATGTGAAAAAGCGTTAGGGAAAATCAGATTTTACCTATTTTTAGTTATATTTTTGCCCGCCTGTCAGTCAGGCAGGATTTTTGAACCTTGCGAAAAATTAAGAGAGTGCCAATGTTTAAAAAGATCGTTCCGGCTATAGCAGTTGTCGCTACCATGGCAAGCTGCTCTAGCATGAAACCCATGAATTCCAGCCTCGTCAGGCATACCGCTCCTTCGCGCGAGGTAGCAAAACCGGTTCCTACGACTGACAATAATTCTGTTAAATTCCTCGATGATATTG
Source organism: Bacteroidota bacterium (assembly GCA_023429365.1). Lineage (GTDB taxonomy): Bacteria > Bacteroidota > Bacteroidia > Chitinophagales > Chitinophagaceae > Terrimonas_B. Next base: position 1,308 of record JAEYVW010000152.1, on the reverse strand, counting down.
CAGTTGAGCCAGCATCTTCTGTTAATACGGTTAGAACAGCATCAATCAAAACGAGCACAGGTAAACAATCGGGTTCAGTCAATAATTATCTTTCCCGTACAGCATCAGTTGAAAAAGCATCTGATCTTCAGTTGAAATACGCGATTTTGTTGAACACTGAAGTGGAATTGTTGCAGGACAATGTGCTGCTTGAACATGTGGATGAATGGTATGGCACCCGCTATCGTTATGGTGGCAGTACAAAAAGTGGTATTGACTGCTCGGCATTCGTTCAGGCCGTTTATCTTTCAGCTTTTGCAGTTAACCTTCCCCGGACAGCAAGAGATCAATATAGAAGTTCCCGTATTATTTCTGCTACAGAAGTAAAACCCGGTGACCTGGTATTTTTTAATACGACTGGTGGGATATCACATGTAGGTATTTACCTGCAGAATAATAAATTCGCCCATGCGTCCACATCACAGGGTGTAACGGTTAGCGATATGTTTGATCCTTATTATCTCAAGCGTTTTATTGGGATCGGTCGTATCGAAAAACCCGGCGCAAAGATCGCGGTTAAGTAGTTTTCAATTTTTATTTCTTTAATCTGCTCGTTCCAAGGTAAGTATTGGGAAGGATTTCGTTTTGTAATTAATCTCCGTGTATTCGTGTCCTATTTGGTCACAGAGGTCACGAAGTGCACACAAAGAGCACGAAGGAGTTCTTATGGCTTCGTGTTCTTCGTGATTCCTCCGTGTATTCGTGTCCTATTTGGTCACAGAGGTTACGAAGTGCACACAAAGAGCACGAAGGAGTTTTTATGGCTTCGTGTTCTTCGTGTTTCCTCCGTGTACTCCGTGTCCTATTTGGTCACGGAGGCACGAAGTACACACGAAGGGTTAGTAAGAGATTACTTGCGCGTAAGCCTGTTTTTAATTGATAAGAGTACTGGCACGATATCGGGTGAGAGCCTGAAGCCGGTCACGATCCCACCGTAAAGCAATACAAATAAAGCACTGCGCCAGACCAGTCCCCACAGGCCATGGACATTCAGGAAAAGAAAATAGCAAATTCCATAACTGAGCGCCGCCGCTAATACGATATAGATGGTGTTGCGGGTGAAGGGAAACAACTTATATTTTCTCCACAGAAAAGAAATGCGGATGATATTATAAACCGCAATTGCGATAAGATTGGCCAGTGCCGGCCCTGTCATATCAAACATTTTTGCGAAAATATAAGTGAGCGGCAACATGAGTATAAGCAGGATCACCCCGCTGATAAGCTCAAATCTCCAGGCCGTAGAGGTGGCGATGATCTGCGCGTTTA
>JAEYVW010000097.1 GCA_023429365.1 Bacteroidota bacterium | reverse complement strand
TGCACCGGGTGCAACCCAAACTGAGAGCGGTCAAAATCATCGGGCATCAATCTTGACTTCAGCAGTGATCCGTCTTTATCATATACCCACTGGTGATAAGGACAAATAAGTTTCGGCGTATTTCCTTTTTCCTCCAGGCAGATCAGGGATCCCCGGTGGCGGCATGTATTATAATGGGCGTGCACTTCCCCTTTATTTCCACGGATAATAATGATAGAATCTTTATATGCCTGGTAAGTAAAATAATCACCAGCTTTCGGTATCTGCGCCGTGGTACCGGCAAACAACCAGTATTTCTTCCAAATACACTCCCACTCCATTTCAAATACCTGCTGGTCAGTATAAAAAGCCTGTTCAAGGCTCCAGCCGGAACGATATCGCTCCAGCAATGACCCAATCTGGGTTGTTATCATATCACAAGTTTAAGTAACCTAAATTTACTGATAATTGACAAGAGTTACCGCGTTCCGTAAACCTAGATGATTTGAACTGAAGTTAAATAGTTCGACAAGCTGCATTTTCCAGGTTCACTACCCAGGCTGAAGTTTAGAAAATCTTGATTACAATTTTGGCAAATTAAAAATTAATAACTTCCGCCTTTCAAGCAAAGCGATCCCATTCAAAATCTTTTTCTGAGTTTTCGTTTGTTCAACTAAATTAAATTTGTCTTTTTAACACGTGATTATGCATTTAACCGAGGTAAGCAACAACCGTTCGGAACAGGAATTTTTGGATGTTAATAAAATCATCAACAGCGGCAACCCCAATTATATTCAACCTCTTGACAAGGATATCAAAGAGGTTTTTGATAAAAAGAAGAACAAAGCATTTCGGCATGGTGAAGCCATCCGTTGGATCTTAAAAGATGGCGAAGGCCACCTGATCGGGCGTATTGCGGCATTTGTCAACAGGAAATATCGAAACAAAGGCGATGAAGGACCTGTTGGAGGCGTTGGTTTTTTTGACTGCATCAATGACCAGACCGCGGCAGATTTGCTGTTTGATGTTGCCAAACACTGGCTTCTGCAAAAAGGCATGACGGCCATGGACGGCCCTATCAATTTTGGGGAACGAGACCGCTGGTGGGGTTTACTGGTACAGGGTTTTGATCCGCCGGTGTATTGCCTCAACTTTAACCCTCCCTATTACCAGGAGCTTTTCGAGAATTATGGATTTAAGAATTATTTCAACCAGGTTTGCTTTGCATTAAAGGTCGGCGACAGGGTGCAGGAAAAATTTTATATCCGCCACGCCGAGTGTGCCAAAGACCCGGACCTGCACGCGGAACATATTCAATTGAACCAACTTGAAAAGTATGCGAAGGATTTTACCATTGTTATAACAAAGCATGGGCAGGCCATGGCGGTTTAAAACAAATGGATGAAAAAGTAGTGTTGAAACTATTTCGCTCTATGAAGCCGGTTATGGACGAACGAATCATCTGGTTTGTATATTATAAAGGAGAGCCGATCGCGCTTTGGCTCAACCTGCCCGACCTGAACCAGTGGTTCCGCCACCTGCATGGCAAATTCGGCCTGCTCAGTAAATTGAAATTTCTCTGGATCAAAAAAACCAAACAATGCAACAAATTTGTCGGGTTGGTATTTGGCGTGGTACCCGAATGGCAGGGCAAGGGCATTGATAGTTATATGATCGTGGAAGGCGCCCGGGTTGTACAAGGAGTCACCATTCAAAACGGCGTCTATTCAATTGGCAAACCGATCTATGAGGACTATGAAATGCAATGGATTGGCGAGTTCAATCCCAAAATGATCAATGTCGCGGAAAGTCTGGGCACCTACCGGAGCAGGATATTAACCACCTACCGGTATCTCTTCGACCGGACAAAACCCTTCCAACCCCATCCCATCCTGAACTAATTATCAGTTACGGTTGTTTTGATCGATTGAACCGTGGAAAACTCTTATTATTCAAAAAAACCGATCACTTACATTTGCACAAGAGGTAAAACCTATGGATCGTTTTATTGTTTCAGCAAGAAAATATCGGCCGCAGCTGTTTGACACCGTTGTAGGACAATCCCATATCACTACCACATTAAAAAACGCGATCAGGCATAATCAACTGGCTCACGCATTTTTGTTTTGTGGCCCGAGGGGTGTGGGAAAGACAACCTGCGCCCGTATCCTCGCCAAAACGATCAATTGTGAAAACCAGACCAAAGATGGCGAAGCCTGCAATACCTGCCATTCCTGTGTTTCGTTCAACGAAGGTACTTCGATGAACATCCATGAACTGGATGCCGCCAGCAACAACTCGGTGGATGATATAAGGACCCTGGTGGAACAGGTAAGGTTTGCTCCCCAGGCCGGGAAATACAAAGTGTATATCATAGATGAGGTACACATGCTCAGTTCCTCGGCCTTCAACGCATTCCTGAAAACCCTGGAAGAGCCACCTTCATATGCCATCTTTATCCTGGCTACGACGGAAAAGCACAAGATCCTCCCTACCATACTTTCCCGATGCCAGATCTTCGACTTCAAACGGATCACCACCAATGATACCGTAGAACACCTGCAGGAGATCTGCGACAAAGAGGAGATTAAAGCTGAAAAAGCAGCACTCCAGGTCATTGCCCAGAAAAGCGAAGGATGCATGCGCGACGCGCTTAGCATCATGGACAAGATCGTAAGCTTTACCAATGGGGAACTGACTTATACCAATACGCTCGAACATCTCAATATACTCGACGCCGATTATTATTTCAGGCTGCTGGAATGCATGCTGGCCCAGGATCTTTCAGGCGCTATGCTGCTATACGATGATATCAACCGCAAAGGCTTTGAAGGAGACCAGGTATTAAATGGATTCGCTGAATTCATCCGCAACCTGCTTGTTTGCAAAGACGCGAAAGCAGCAGTATTGCTGGAAGCGGTTGAAAGCTTCAAGGACCGGTATGCCGAGACTGCCCGAAATGTTCCAACTGCTATGTTGATCAGTACGCTGAACATCCTGAATGAAGCCGAGATCAATTATAAAGCAGCCCGTAACAAACGACTTCATGTAGAACTGGTGCTGATCAGGCTTTGCTATCTTGGACAGGCACTGCAGTTAAGCTCCGACCCAACGGGGTTGAGTAAAAAAAAACTAGTTGAAGCAATAAAACCTGTTTCTTTCAGGCAGATTACTCCACTTGAATTAAATAATATAAAACCCGCTGAGCGTAATATCGCGGGGAAAGCCGCGAAACCCCAACCCGTGCGACCCGTCCAGGAAGAAAAGCTGATCATTGAGACAGCCCCCCTTCCAAAAACCAAACAGGTCGATGCGCCAACAGTTACTGCGCCTCCAACCGATAACAGGACAGCAACAACCACCGGCATTTCCACAGGTAAAAAGCTTTCTGCGCTGAATAAGATCCGGCAGAAATACCAGGACAATGGTGCCAATACTGCTACAGTGGTCAACGAACCGCTTGAGCTGTCCAAACTGCAAAACGCATGGTCGGACTTTATTAGTAAGTTAAAGGAAGAGAAAAATCCGGCTGTACAGTCTTTCGACAGGGCCGAACTGAAGATCAACGATGAAAACTCTTTTGTCGCAATCGCTACCAATAATATCGAACAAAAATTTATCGAACAGGAGCGAAACGGGTTATTTTCATTTTTGCAGCAGCAATTAAACAACCGTGCTTTACAATTCACAGTTCTCGTTACCGACAACCCTGTTGAAGAGAACATAACCGAAGCCCCGCTTTCATCAAGAGAGCAGTTTTTGAAAATGGCCGAACAATACCCGCTGCTCGTTGAATTAAAAGAGCGCCTCAAACTCGACCTCGACTACTAGCGGGGTCATTCATTCATCATTTTACCTTAATTTCGGCCAAAATTTAAAGCTACATGGCTGAAGTGATATTGATGCCCCGCCTGAGTGACACAATGACTGAAGGTGTGATCGCTGCCTGGCATAAAAAAGTGGGCGATACGGTTAAAAAAGGCGACCTGCTGGCCGAAGTGGAAACCGA
>JAEYVW010000086.1 GCA_023429365.1 Bacteroidota bacterium | reverse complement strand
TCCTGCTTTCACCAGGCCTTTCGTAGTCCAAATACTTACCTCGCTGGCATTATTCTTCAGGTTCGAATTGGTGGTACCGGCACCAAGGTTGCACCACTCCCCGATCACCGAATCACCAAGGTAACCATCATGTGCTTTGTTGGAATGACCAAAAAGAACGGAATTTTTAATCTCACCTCCTCCAATACTATAGGGTCCCAGTGTGGTGGCGCCATAGATCTTTGCACCCATTTTAACACAAGCTCCTTCTCCCATCGCAAAAGGACCGCGGATCAGGGAACCTTCCATCACTTCCGCGTTCTTCCCAATATAGATGGGACCATTAGATGCATTGAGTATGCAATGTTGAAGTTTGGCGCCTTTTTCAATAAATATATTCGAACGACTGACTAACTGGTTTGATCCCGGTATCGCTTGTGATTTCCTTTTTCCCCGGAGGAGCAGAAAATCCTGCCGGATGGCCCAGTCATTCAGTTGAATGATATCCCAGGGAAAACGCAGGGTTTTAATTTCCTCATTAAAAGCGACAGGTTTCGTCACCCTGATCTTGTGTTTATCTCCTATTTCCTTACTGGTGAAACAGAATACGATCCCGCTATCCTCATTGGTCGAGATAAATTCACCACTTTTTAATTCTTTCACAGCCTTTACAAGCGAAGGGGTAGGCAATACATTGGCATGTATCATATAACATAATCCTCCCTGCGCGGCTTTCGAAACTGTCAACGAACGGTCCAGGTCCTTGTAATCATCCTCGTACCGGTCAAAGGATGGCAACCCCATCGCTTTTTCCCATTTTTCACGAATGGTAAGTATCCCCACCCGGATATCCTGGATTTGCCTGGTGAGGGTAAACGGGTAAAGGTTCTCCGGCTGACAATATTCTTCCGTGAAAAGGATCTTGTTCATGAAAATGAAATTACTACCCCGAAAGATACTTTAAAAAATAGCAGTGGGACTACACGGTGAAACGGAACTCCGTTACGTTGATCTGGAATCCAAAAAACGTTGAACCTAACAGAGTTCCTCTCTTCGGGTAGAATGCATAAAAAAACCTTCCATCGGGAAGGTTTAGTATAATTTAGAACCAGGGGCAGCTTAAGCTTTCTTGGCGTATTTCTTTTTGAATTTATCGATACGGCCTGCGGTATCAACCAGCATGTTTTTACCAGTAAAGAAAGGATGCGATGTGTTAGAAATCTCCAGTTTTACCAGGGGATATTCATTGCCATCTTCCCATTTCACGGTTTCCTTAGACGCTGCTGTAGAACGGCTTAGAAATGAATAATTGTTACTCATATCTTTGAAAACCACAAGGCGATAGTTTTCGGGATGGAGACCTTTTTTCATAACTCTTTGATTTTTAAGGCTACACGGATTTTGCCGTGCTTCTGCTTGATTTTTTTAAGTGTGCGAAGATAGGACTGATCGGCGGGTTTGCCAAATCTTATTCAAAAAAACGAAAGCATCAGAATTTAAATCCTATACCTGCTTGCGCCTGTATATTCATTTTTCCTGATGCTTTCAGGAGTAGCTTTTTATCCTGTTACAGATTTCCGCTTCTCCAAACTGCATTCTTTCTGTTTCCAAAATATCCTGCAGCGTTTGTATTTTGAAGATACGTTTTCGATATAGCCGTTTCCAAATTTTTGATGCTTTTGATACGCACCCGTTTCGCACCTTGTTTTCCACAATAATACGGGGTTATGTACCAATTTACCCCCGATATGCACATTTTAGCTTCGCATATTCTCGGTCTGCAGCGGAACACCCAGATCCCATCCCTTCGACGCCTGTATCACTTCCTGCAAATCATCGATTTTTTTGCCGGTTACCCTTACAATATCGTCATTTATGGAAGCCTGCACCTTTAGACCCGTATCCTTGATCATCTTTACGATCTTTTTGGCATCCTCCTGCTTCAGCCCGTTTCTCACCTGCACTTCTTTTTTCCAGGCTTTACCACTTTGACTTCCCTCCTTTGAAAGGTCGAAAGCCTCGGGTGCGATGCCCTGTTTATGTGCCCTGCTGACCAGCACATCCAGCAACTGTCGCATTTTCATATCATCATCGGTTTCAAGGGCGATTTTAAACTCCTTTTTATCGAGGTTGATCACTACATGCGAACCCTTAAAATCAAACCGGTTGGTAATCTCTTTGGTTGTAACGTTGACGGCGTTGTCAAGCGCCTGGGCGTCTACTTTGCTTACAAAATCAAATGAAGGCATAATGAACTATTTATTGGGTGAGAGAAATTGAAGCTCGCCGGCAAAAATAACAAAAGGTCCCTTCTAAAAAGAAAGGACCGTTACATGAGAAAATCAGCGTTCTAAAATCCTGATAAGGTTATGATTAATAGTTTAAGTTAGTTCCCTCCGCCAGTGTTCACACGGTTTTGCTCTTCGCTGGCGCTGCTTCTTCTCTTACGCTCTGGAGCGATATTTTGTTTACCGAAGCGGTAGGTGAATGACACATTCACCTGGCGGCTGTCGCGGCGAGCGGCAATGTTTACATCGATGTCGCTGTACCTGGCGTAACCACTAAATTTCTGGGTGTAGAAGATATCCCGTACACCAATCTTAAGTGTTCCTTTCTTTTGCAACATGGTTTTGGCGATTCCGGAGTTAACTGCATACATTTCATTTGCTACAAGTATACCATCTGCCACTTTGCTACGGTACCATCCGCTGAGTTCTGCAGTCCAGCCTTTCTTACCAATGGTAAAACTGTTGGTCATATTACCACCGAAACTGGTAAACTGGATATCAACCGGGTCATTCTTCACACCATTATTGTAAATACCTGAGTAATGGTTGTTAAAGACATTGGTGTATACATTCGCGCTCCACCACTTTGTGACCTTGAAATTCGCCATCACCGCGAGACCGAACTGTTTCATATTATTGAAGTTCTCCTGGGTTTGGTAAGTTTCATTCTTCGCGTTGTTCTGTTTCAGCATCTGGGTAATGATATCATTCGTTTCAGTGTAATTGAGCGTTGTAGTCAGGAACCTGTTGAAGGTATGACTGATCTCAAAATTATTGGTAAACTGGGGCTGCAGGTAAGGATTGCCCTGGCCGTACGTCAATGAATCCAGGAAGAAAGTAAATGGATTCAGATCATCATAGTCGGGTCTCATGATCCTGCGGCTATAACTGAAGTTAAGCTGGTTCTTATCGTTGATATTATAGCTCACTCCGAGGTTTGGAAACAGGTTTGTATACTCGCGTTTGAAACTTGAATCATTGCTCAGCTGGTGACCTTTAGCAATCGTATTCTCCAGGCGTAAACCTGCTGAGAGCTCGAGTTTCTTAATGGATTTTGAAAAGATCGCATAGGCCGCGTTGATGTTTTCATCGTAAAGGAAATGGTTATTCCTGTTTACATCGGCTACCTGGTTGCGCAGGTAATTCACTTTATTATCAGTTTTCACAAAACTCGATTTCAAACCGGCTTCCATTTTCAGACCGCTCTTGAATGGATGAACGTAATCGATCTTACCGCTGTAGATATTGATATCGGAAGGAATAGCTCCAATAAGTGTTACGTCCGGTCCTTCCTCACCAAATTTGTTCAGACTGCTGGTAATAAGGCGGGTATTGCTCCTGTTCTGATAAGTCGCATAGTCGAGGTCAGCTGTAATTTCACGACCGGTAGAGTCGAAAGTATGTTTGAAATTGAAATTGGTTGTAAGGTTGTTTGACTTTCTTTCGTTCAGACCATTCGAGATCAGCTTGTAATCCAGGCTACCATCAGGCAGTCTCACGTTGGCTACGCTGCGGGGATCTTCATCACCTTTATGAAAATTACCATTCACTACTACACCAGCTACCGTTCTCTTTGTGAAATAGTAATCCATACCCAGCTTTACATTCTGGTAATATCCTTCAAAATGTGGCCTTGAAACCTGGTCGATCGTTGTCTTCAGGGTCTTGTCGGGATTCAGGATCTTACGATCTATCAAGAGATTGTTGAATCCTTCATACTTACCGCCATTCACACCACCAAATACATTGAATTTATTATTGCGATAATTAAGATTAACACCACCATTAAACCTGCCATAAACACCCTGTGTATAGTTGACATTGGCGTTTCCGTTCATGCCTTTTACAATGCCCTTCTTTGTTTTGATATTGATGATACCTGAATTACCGGCCG
>JAEYVW010000080.1 GCA_023429365.1 Bacteroidota bacterium | reverse complement strand
ATGCCAATATGCGAGGTGGTAACCAGTGGTTAACGACCCTCTATGACGCATTGAACCGCCCGGTCATGACCGGCATGATAAATTATAATGGTAACAGGGATGCCTTACAGGCTTATGTAAATGGACTACAATCATCCGCATCGGCCATATCGGTTACCGGAAATTCGGTATCGGCCAGACCCGCTGATGCTGCTTTTAGCGTTCGAGAGACAGGGCGCACCAGCTATGAAGCTACCAATAGCATCAGTTTTGAAAATGGTTTTGAAACGGAGAGCGGCGCCAGTTTTACAGCAGAGATACTGGAAGCCAATAGCCATCCTTTTTCAGATGATATTGGTGTGACCGATGATCCGCTGCCGCCAGGGCACAATTTTATAGCGCTTACAATTACCTACTACGATGACTATGGATGGACAGATAAAAGCTATAATACAACCTATAACAGCCAGCTCGACGCCGGCAACAATCTTCACGCAGAATCACTGCCATCTGTGGCTTCTGACGGCACAAAGGCCATGATAACAGGAACAAGGGTACGAGTGCTTGAGAATCCTGCAGACCTTGCGGCAGGTGCATTCCTGGCTACGGTGAATTTTTATGACGACAAGGGCCGCGTGGTGCAGGTGCAAACTGAGAACTTAAAAGGAGGCACTGATATTATAACCAACCGGTATGACTTCAGCAGTAAAGTGCTAAGCAGTTACCTGGTACATAATAATCCCTCGGCGCAACAGGTACGGGTAAAGACCAATATGGAGTACGACCATGCCGGGCGATTGCTGGAGACCTGGAAAACCATCAATGACGACGCGACGAAAAAGGCATTGATCGCCAAAAATGAATATGACGAACTCGGACAGTTAAAACGAAAAGAGCTGGGCAAAAAGAAAGATGCCAACGGTGACTATACCAGTGAGCCGCTGGAAAAGCTGGATTACACTTATAATATCCGGGGCTGGCTCAAAGGAATCAACCGGTATTATGCGGCAGCTCACAGCAGCTACGAGACCGACCGCTGGTTTGGGATGGAACTGGCCTATGACTGGGGCTTTGAAAACAACCAGGTTAATGGAAACATCGCGGGCACTAAATGGCGTAGCAAAGGAGACGGAGAACAAAGAGCTTATGGATTCGGCTATGATAAAGCCAACCGCCTCTTATCGGCTGATTTCAATCAGTATACGGCCGGATGGAACAAAGATGCCGGGATCAACTTCAGTAGTTATATGGGTGACGGCATAGATCCAACAAGTGCCTATGATGCCAATGGAAATATCCTTGCCATGAAGCAATGGGGATTAAAAGGTTCAGCCTCCGATGTGATTGATGATCTTACTTATGATTATGTTTACCAGGGAAATGATTATACCAACAAACTGAGATCGGTATCAGAATCGGCAACAATAAATTCTGTGGATCATAAGCTGGGTGACTTTACCGATAAGAATCTTTCAGGAGACGACTATAGCTACGATGCCAATGGGAATTTAATTGAGGACAAGAATAAGGAAATCGGTATCATACAATATAACCATCTTAACCTTCCCTATTACATTGACAAGGACATAAGTTTAGGATACGGCAGCATTGAATATGTGTATGATGCTACCGGCAATAAACTTCGGAAAATGGTACGGGATGGAACCACAACCAGCCGTAAAACTATTGTGACAGAATATATTTCAGGATTTATATATGAAGGCGAGGGTGGTGAAGCCGGTCCTGATCCACAGGATATAAAGCTACAGTTTTTTGGTCACGAGGAAGGGAGAGTGAGGTATGTAGCACCGTCCTCCGTACATCCGGAGAAATGGGTATATGATTATTTTGTAAAGGATCATTTGGGAAATACAAGATTGGTATTAACGGATGATCAGCAGGTGGATCAGTACCCGGCAGCCACGATGGAAGATGGAATGGCTAATGAAGAAGAAACCTACTACCAGAACCTGGAAACATCGAGATCAGATAAACCATCCAATTACCCCAATGATACATATACTGATCCCAATCTGAAAGCCGCGAAATTAGAAGGGGATATCAACCGTATCGGGCCTGCTATAATTCTCAGGGTAATGGCCGGCGATAAGATTAATTTGAGGGTGAACAGCTGGTATGATCACAATGGTACTCCACTGAACATAGATATCGGGCCAGTGAGAGATGAGATCGTCAATGCCTTAGTGAATGGCATACCGGCGAAAAGCGGAGGAAAACTGGGCACGGGTAGTCTAACTTCCGGAATTTTAAATCCGGGCATAATGGCCTTTCTGAATGATCGCGAAAATACCAGTGACGATCAAAAAGCGCAAGCATTTGTAAATGTATTACTACTCAATGATCAGTTTAAACCGGTGATAACCGGCGATGGCAAAAATACCTGGGCTGAGCAGGTAGGGGCTGATGGTGAATTTAAAGAGCATATTTTAGAAGGCAGGGAGGTAACAAAGAACGGATATCTGTATATTTACGTGAGCAATGAGACGCATCACCAGCAGGTGTTCTTTGACAACTTACAGGTAACGCATATCAGGGGGCCTTTATTGGAGGAGACGCATTATTATCCGTTCGGACTGACGATGAGCGGGATTAGTAGTAAGGCTTTAAATAATTCACCTGAAAATAAATACAAATACAACAGCAAAGAAGAGCAGCGAAAGGAATTTTCTGATGGTAGTGGATTAGAGTGGTATGATTACGGAGCAAGGATGTACGACGCGCAGATAGGAAGATGGAATCATATTGATCCTTTAAGTGAGAAGATGCGTCGTTTCTCGCCTTACAATTATGCATTTGATAATCCAATTAGATATATTGATCCTGATGGAATGGCTCCGACAGATTGGATTCGATATACTGATGAGTATGGAAATGACCAGGTAATCTGGAATGAACATGTTAAAAGCCAGGAGGGCGCTAAGAAATGGGCGGCAAATGCCAAAGCAAATGGAAGTAACTATACAAACGTCACTTATATCGGAGAAACAGGAATAGTAGAAAGAGGATATACTGATGGTAATCCTGAAACTGCCCCATACCAGTTAAACGCCGATGGTACTGTTACCCAACTAGAATACGGCAAGCCGTCTACAACCGAACAAAGTGTTGCCAATAGTGAACCACAAAGTACCCCGATTGACAATACTCTTTCAGTGCTGGGATTGGGTCTTTCTTTAGCAGAGGAAGGCGCTAATCAGGGTATAAAGCTCGCGGCCAATGCATATAAATCAACTGAAACTTTTGAAGATTTATCTCGAGTAGGTAAGGGTATTGATTTCGGATATGTTGCTAAGAAAACTTTTAGCGTTTTGGGCAAAATTACTGGTGCTGCTGATGCTCTATCAGCATGGAGTGATTTTGCAGACAAGCCCACAGTAGGCAGTTTTACAAAAGCAACAGTAAAAACAGCTTTAATCGGAGCAAAAAGTACCGTAGTTGGTGTTATTAGTGCTGTAGCTGATTTAACAGGTTTGACAGATGTGATTTTTAAAGGGTGGTAATGGGATTATTTTAATTTTATAAAAAATGAAAAATCTTTTAAGGAATACAATTTACTTATTATACAGACATTATTCAGGAGGAGGGACTAAAGATATTCCTTATGAGAGTGCATTGATTACAGTATCTTTCTTTATTGCGATACATATTTTGCAAATAAAGGTGCTTCTTTGGGGAGGGGGAATAACAATTGGAGAAACAAAAGGAGAGAGACTACTCTTCTCTTTTGCAATAATATTATCAATTTATATTTTGTTAACCGTTTTCTTTCGGAAAAAAGAAATAATCAATGTGATATATGAGGGCGATTTAAGAAAAGGGTATGGCGGTATTATTATATATATTTGTATTTCCCTTTTAGTTCTGATTATTCTTGTCCTAAAAAGCAAGTCCATAATATAAATAACTTCCTTCCCTTAGAAGCGACCAATAATTATAGAGTTGACAGGCGATGTCAGGCAGTTTTGTGTGTTGGGGTTTGTAAAAAGATATGGAGATAACCAAGATTATAGAAAGTGAAAAAGCGATTAATAAGTTTGCTCTAAAAAATTTTGAACTTGTGAGTTCATCTTACAAACCCCCTATCTTTCCTTATAAGGTAAACTTTAAAAGGAAAACAACAGCAACAGCATATTTTTGTAATCTTCCTCTTGTGGATAGTTGGGTGCTTAAACAAAACAGCCTGTACACTTTCTTTTTAATTCTAAAAATGATTTGGAATTAGTGACGGAAATTTCAATAAAATATGGCGAACAGCTAATTGAAAGTGAGTTCAAAATGAATAATAATTACATTGGTGACACGTCTTACTCTCAGTTAATTCGCCCGGCTTCACGATAACTAATTCCCCACCCACGCAACAATTCTTAACGGACCTCCACTACCATTTTTAATTTTCATTGGCAGCGCTACAATATAAGAACCACGCGCGGGAAGTTGGCCGGTATTCGCGACATTCTCGAAAGCCGGTATATTAGATCCCATTAAAACCTGGTGTGTTTTAAAATCCTGAGACTGCCCATAGTCAATGCTCGGTGTATCGATACCTACCGCTTTTATTTTTCTCCTAACCATCCATTCGGCTGCCAGCGGGTCGATGCCAGGAAAATGCAGTTCGGCTATTCCTTCAGAACCTTTCTTTGTGGTACCAAAATATTTTGCTGCATCCGGGTAGTACTGACCATAGCCGGTATGGAATATAATGATGGTACCCTGACTGATACTGTCATTCTTTTTCTCCCACTTCAGGATATCATCAACGGTAACCAGGTAATCGCGATTTTTCAGAGCCTTTGCTGACACATCGATCACGACAGCTTCACCGGTTAGTTGATCCAGTTCGATCTTTTCGGCGGTAAGGCCGGTTGCGGAAAAATGTATGGGTGCATCAAGATGAGTGCCGCCATGTTCGGGGGCAGTAAAACTGTAAGAAGAGTAATAATAACCACCAGGTGTAGTGCCTTCGGCCAGGGTGTCGATGCTGAAGCCGCTCGGATTATTCGGCCAGTATAATGTTTGTTCAGAGAATTCGTAGCTGAGATCGATCCATTTGCCATTATTGATCTGGTCGATCACCGAAACTTCACTTTCGGTACAGGAGCAGAGAAAGATCGAAATAGCGAGAGCCGGAAGCATGATCCGTTTCATAAAGAATATTTATGAAACTAATTTAATCAAATCTATGCGGGCACGGCGCTACTTCTTTCGCCTGAAAATAACGGCCGCGTTTTGTTGAAAATCAGCACTGAATCGAACCTGGTAGGTCGCGTCACCATCATCTACCACCAATAGCCCGGTATTGGGCGGATATTTTCCCAGGTTTTCGGCATAGAGTACCAGGTTGAGTTCATCCTGCCCCGGCTCGATATAAATCGTTTTTTTGATAGCCGATGCCCTGAGCCCCTGTTTGGCTAACAGTATCTCACCATTTAGTAAAACACTGACGGTATCACCGTCTATTTCTCCATTGTCGTAAAGCTTGATGACAAGACTGTCTGATTTAAAAGTAAGCGTTTGTGGAGCCGCCATTCTTCTTTCTGCAACAAACACCGCCGCCGATGAAGCCGTAACTACGGGTTTGGAGATAGGTGTTGGCGTAATGGTTTTTTCAGGCTCCAGCTTGGCCATCTCAGAAGGGTCTATTTTTTTTGTCTCTGTTTTGGCGGGCTCTTCAGGTATCACCGGTTTTGTTTCTTTGACGGAAACCTGGTTTTTTATCCCGGGCCGTGCA
>JAEYVW010000066.1 GCA_023429365.1 Bacteroidota bacterium | reverse complement strand
TCCCCGCCCCCGCATCCGATCTCACAAACAAGTAATGGCTTATCGGGTTGTAATATTTGTCTCAACCCATTTATCGTTATGGCATGACCGCCCAGGCGGGTGTTGACGATATTGAGCTCCTTTAGCGTTTGCGCCATATCAGCGAAAGGAATATCATCGCGATCCATCAATTCTTTTTGATAGCTGCGCCGGCTCAGATCGATCATGCAGATAGAATAAATGTTTCCATGTTTAAACCCGGCCCGAATGCCGCACCAAAGATCTTCTCGCCTTTGCCGATACTTTCCTGTTGTAAAATTCTTTCAAGCACAAATAAAACAGTAGGCGAAGACATATTTCCATAATCACGCAAAACGGCATAACTATGTTTCAACTGGCCATTTGTAAAACCCAGGCTGTTATGAACTGATTCGAGTATTCGCTTTCCTCCAGGGTGAATACACCAGTGAGCAACCTGTTCCCTGCGAATGCCCGCCGCCTTCATAGCATTAGTAGCTAAGCTATCGAAGTCTTCTCCCACCAGGTCCGCGATATATCCGCTTAAGGTCATCAGAAATCCTGAAGACGAAATATCCCATACCATATCTTTCTTTCCCTTGTTGATCACGGTGGAATAAAAATGATCGATCGATAATCCTGGCTGGTCGTCGTCGCCGCTGATCAACATCGCTGCTGCGCCATCGGAAAACAACATACTGCTGATCATATTGTCCATGCTGTGTTGCTTTTGAAAATGCAGAGTGCATAGTTCGGTGCAAACCACCAACACGTTTGCGTGTTTATCCATCCTGCAATAAGCATCGGCAATTTTCATTGCATGAATAGCGGCATAGCAACCCATAAAATTGACCGAGGTATGGGAAATGGAGGCTGGCAATTCAAGTTTCTCCATGATTTCCAGGTCGAGGCCCGGGGCGCTCATACCGGTACAACTGACGGTGATCAGGTGTGTAATAGGCCGGCTGCGGTACTCGCTGGTACATTTCTCAATGGCCTTGATAGAAAGATCCGCGGCATGCGTTTTATACCATTGCATTCTATTTTCCAGCAAAGGAAAAGGCTCCAGGTTTTCCGTGGAAGGATAGAACTCCCAAGCTTCCGCGGGTAAGCTATAATCCGGCACAACAGAATAACGTGTATCGATAGCCGATTGGTGGTAAAGAAATCGTAGCGTGCGTCTTCCTGCTTCATCCGGCGCAAAAACGCGCTGCATAAAATCAAGAATATCTTCCTGTTTGTGTTTATAGGCGGGAAGGGCTGTTCCTATGGATAGAATTTTACTCAAAATATCTCCAGCTTAACAAGATTATAAAGGCGAGGTTGGTACAAATTGCGGCAAGCCAGTTCATCCTCATCGCATTTTTGAAATTGGCGGCGTCCTGATCTTTTCGCACCCCCAGCCACCATTTCATAAAAAAAACGATGACGGGCATGAAAAAGATGCTTACCAGCAATAATTTGTCTTCCTGGTTTGTACTTATAAAGAATTGTGCCATGAATATCCAGGCAAATAAATAGATGATGGCGCAGAACCGGAAGGTTCCGCTATAACCTAATATATAACTAATGGTTTTCACCCCATCTTCAAGATCCTGCTGATGCTGGTATATCTGAGTAAGGGGATAAAATCCGCCAATCAACAAAGCGGCGATGACCATGCCCTGCCAGGGAACTGCTGATGCCGGCACTGTCTGGCTGCCATAGTACACCAGCCAGAATGTAAGTGCTCCCTGGAAAATGATCACGGTCAGATAACCGATGACCGGATACTTCTTCAAACGAACACCGCGATAACTGTAAGCCTTGGATGCACCGATATATAGTGGCATGATCATACCGAATACAGGATCAATAATAAAACCCAGGATGATCGCTATGATATCCATCACAATGGTCAACCTGTACAATTCACGGGAAGGTGGTGGCGGATGTTCGAGGCCGCCAATGCTGCCCGTATCGCGATCCATATAACTATTGTACCCGTTGCTGGCCGGGTAGACTAAAAAATGAAGAACAATAAAAACCAGGATAGCTTTGATCCAGTCGATTCTCGGCACCTGCGACAATGCAAAAAAATAGAGTGGCGACAGGAAAAAAGAAAATGGCAGGCGAAGCAATTTGAAGGTTGAGGCCGAGATCATAGCCTGCTGTTTTACTCAAGTTAGGACTATTCCCAGCAAATGCAGACGGGAACTGTTGACAATTTTCCTCTTTTTTGACCAGAGCCGACATTTTCTTTCCTCGTAAAACTGGCAATATTGTTGGACACTTCTTATTATGAAAAAACTGATATTAATCGCGATAGTCGCTGCAGTATTTGCCAGCTGTAACAATTCAGAGGATGGTAACGATACCGACAATGTTTATACGCCAAGTGCGGATTCAATACCAGGCACTCGTGATGGGGATACCAGCTCATACGAGCGGATGCCAAACCGCATTAGTGATACTATTCAGCAATAAGTCAGGTATAAAAATCAAGGTAGGATTATCCAGCGTCCCAGGTTGTTATGCTTTGCCTCCACGACAATTTTATAAAACCGCGATGGATATTTGGTGACGTCGATGGATGCTTTTTGATTCCGTATTGGTACCTGGCGGATCATGGTATAATTGTCTTTTCCACCTGTCTTAAAATTATTAGTTGTCGCCAGCCAGATCTTTACATCACCGGTTTTTTCCTTCGCTATCCATTCCAGGTTTACCTTTCCATTCGAATATTCTGCACGCAGATCCGTACAGGATAAGGGTCCCGTCAGTGGTATCCCATCAACTTCCCTTGCAACTTCAACAGGAATTGAAAGTCCCATAAACCTTGCGATAGTAGGCATGATATCGGTGATGGCGCTTTTATGATTTTTGAAATGATCGTTCAGGTCTTTTGCATTGGTAACGATCCAGCCCGCTTTTTCCCGCTCGCTTTGTCCGCCATGATTATGGCCCGTTGCTGAATCGCGACCATGATCCGTTGTGATGACGATCAGCCAATCTTCATTATGATTTTTTTGCCGGTATTCGATGGCGTCCCAAATCCGACCTACCTGTTTGTCGGCATAGTCTACTGCCTGGTGGAACTGTGGGCTGTCACCATGCATATGGCCCATGTCATCGGTGTATTCCAGGTAAACCCAGGATAGATCCGGTGCTTTACTACGTATAGCTTCAGCAGCCTCATCTGCTACCTTTTCATCAATGCGATGCATGAAATCCCTGTTCTCATCCTGCGGAAAATTGATTGTATCGAGTTCCAGTCCATCAAATTTATAATCGACGGCGAACCCACCTGTTTCCTTTATCCCTTCACCAACCAGCCGTGTGCGATTTTCCGTCCAGGAACTAAAGATGCCGGTCTTTTTCTGAGGCCATTGCGCTTTTAATAAACGAAAAATGGTTGGATAGGAATAATTCGGTGCGGCGATATCATTGTCCCATACATTGTGTTTATTAACCCAGGTTCCCGTCAATACGCTATTATAACCCACTGCCG
>JAEYVW010000121.1 GCA_023429365.1 Bacteroidota bacterium | reverse complement strand
GAAAATTGACCACTCACAAATTTTTAGAATTATCTTTATGAAACACACCGATATTCGCAGTTCCTAAACCCGACGAATAAACCAACATGCGAATTTTATTATTAGGCTCTGGCGGCAGGGAACATGCACTTGCCTGGAAACTTAGTCAAAGTGTATGGACTAATCCGCTTTTTATTGCTCCCGGTAACCCAGGTACTGCTCAATATGGCGAAAACGTAAAACTCGACCTTTCAGACTTTGAAAGCATCGGCCAGTTTTGTATTAAAGAAAAAATAGAAGTGTTGATCGTAGGTCCGGAAGATCCGCTGGTGAATGGCTTATATGATTTTTTTAAATCAAAAGAAGAGCTACGCGAGATCCACTTTATCGGCCCATCAAAACAAGGCGCTCAGCTTGAGGGCAGCAAGGCTTTTGCAAAAGCTTTCATGCAAAGACATAATATTCCGACAGCTGCTTATAAAGAATTTACCCTTGAAAATTATGAAGAGGGTGTAAAATACCTGGGGCAACACTCCCTCCCTATCGTATTAAAAGCCGATGGCCTGGCCGCAGGAAAAGGTGTTGTCATTTGCAAGAGTCATGTAGAAGCTATCGCGGAGTTTGAGCTTATGATCCAGCGATCGAAATTCGGCGAAGCCAGCAGGAAGGTGGTGGTGGAAGATTTTTTAACCGGTATCGAACTCAGCGTTTTTGTTCTTACTGACGGAAAAAATTATTTGCTTTTACCGGAGGCTAAAGATTACAAACGGATCGGTGAAGGTGATACCGGCCTGATGACGGGTGGTATGGGAGCCGTCAGCCCTGTTCCATTTGCAACACCTGGCTTTATGCACAAGGTGGAAGAAAGGATCATCAAGCCTACCGTTAATGGCATATTTGAAGAAGGCATAGAATATACCGGCTTTATATTTTTTGGACTCATCAATGTGAATGGAGATCCGTACGTGATCGAATACAATTGCCGCATGGGTGATCCTGAAACGCAGGTAGTGATGCCAAGGCTGGAGAATGATCTGGTCGGTTTATGTGTAGCGGCATCCAACAAAGAATTACATATGGTGAAAGTGCAGGCCGATAGCAGGTCTGCTGCAACGGTGGTGGCCGTGAGTAAGGGTTACCCCGGTTTTTTTGATAAAGGATTTGAGATTACCGGGCTTAATGAAAAATATGGCAAGCAAACTATCGTATTCCAGGCCGGCACCAAGGAGGAAGACGGAAAAGTGCTCACTAATGGCGGCCGTGTGTGTTGTGTTACTTCTTATGGCGGTTCGATTGAAGAAGCTGTTGACACATCGCTTGATGTTCTGGAGTATATAAAATATAATGGTATTTATTATCGCAATGATATCGGTTATGAATTTATGCCGAATAAAACATCCAACGGTGCATAATAACTGTACGGTGTATTTTTGCTGAAATGTTTGCAATGCCCGATGTTCATTACCACGATTACCTCGAATTAGATAAAATTCTCAACGCGCAGTTTCCCGAAAGCGACAAACGCCAGCTCCCGGCGCATGATGAAATGTTGTTTATCATCATCCACCAGGCATATGAACTCTGGTTTAAACAACTGCATCATGAAGCGGATTCTATCGTGGGCATCATGGCCAAACCTTCGCTGAATGATAACTCTCCTGAATTGCAGACCGTGGTGCACCGGCTTCGTCGATGCGTAACCATACTCCAGGTATTGGTGCACCAGATCGACATTATGGAAACGATGACCCCTATGGATTTCCTCGATTTCCGCGATATGTTGCGCCCTGCTTCCGGCTTTCAAAGCTGGCAGTTCAAGGAACTGGAAGCCAAACTGGGGCTGAAATTCGAAACCCGTCATGGTAAGGAATATTACACTTCACAACTCCGGCAGGAGCATGTGGACCTGATCAAAAAAGCGGAGTCCGGCAGTTCATTGCTGCAACTGCTTAACGGTTGGCTGGAAAGAATGCCGTTTTTTAATGAAGAACAGAACTGGACGGCCTTTGCTGCTCATGGTAATGAAAAGAGTATTCATCCTTTCTGGGCAGAGTATCGCTTCCAGTACCAAGGGAGTCTTGCGGATGCGGAGAGAAATAATCTCGAAGCGTTTGACCAGTTGTTTTTCCCCGAAGGCCCTGCCAGCACAGGCGGATCAGATACTTTATCGCCGGCTGCGCGCAGGTCCGCGTTGTTTATTATGCTTTACAGGGGTTACCCATTGTTGCAGTTGCCTTTCCAGCTGCTAAACAGCCTGCTCGAGATTGATGAGCAGCTTAGTTCCTGGCGTTACCGCCATATGAACATGGTGCACCGGATGATCGGCACAAGGATCGGAACCGGGGGCAGCTCGGGCAAGGATTACCTGAAAGCGGCTGCTGACACGCACTATATATTTCGCGGAATCGCCCAGTTGAATAGTTTCCTGATTGAGAGAAGAAAATTACCCAGCCTGCCGCCCGCCGTAGAGAAAAGGCTGGGGTTTGTCGCCAGCTAAAGACATAAAAAAGACCGACCTTTTAGGGGCCGGCCTCTTTTTGCTGATAAATCGAAGATATATATTAGAAAGTGTAACGGATTCCCAATCCTCCCCAACTGCCATTAAAACCGTGCCCATCTGTAAATTCAAAGGAGGGCTGCCAATCGAGCGAAATATTGATCGGTGCCTGGTTGAATTTGTAGTCGAGCCCGATCACCCCATCGATACCAATGCTTGCATGGCTATGGTGGTGATGGTTGTCGTTGTGATGGTGGTGACCGTCACTGTATGTACCAATATGTGCGCCGGGTCCGATATACCATTTGAGCCCCGGTGCGCCTGAGATAGGGCCATGTATCTCATAAAGCCCCGTAAGTCTGAAACCATGACGCCAGAAATAGCCGATCAGCTCCCCGGCGTTGCGTTCGTTGAAAAAATGTTTTAAGGAAATTCCCCCACCATCCCACACTTTTATACCGAGGGCGGTTTTGTAAGAAGCGCTGTTGGTGCTGCGACTCTGAGCCTGTGCCGTGATTGAAAAAGCCAAGACGAATAAAACAACAATTAATTTTCTCATACTTTGATTTTGTGAAAGTTCGGATTACTTTCTACCCGCTTGCTATTTCTGTGCCAAAAATTTATGGGAATAGTGGTTTGTTTGTTGGGCCGGGAAGAGGGGAAGGCGGGAAGAAATTAGGGGGTTGTTTGGTAGATCGAAACCTGGCGGGAATTAGGGAGACGATGGAGATACTCCGGTTTTATTGTCCGATCGCAGAAAATACGCAAAGAAAGTGTGCTTTATTATAATAGAACGACCGGAAAGCCGTTAATTACGGGTAATGGATTTTAAAACCTGCTGCTGATGAGAAACCGCGTCTTTCCTGAGTTTAAGCGAAAAACCGACCCTCCAGTGGTTTGCTTTGTTAATTCGAATTATTCCTTAAACTTTGCACACATTTAATCCAATAATATAGAATGGGACTTTTTAACTGGTTTACACAAGAGATAGCAATGGACCTGGGTACAGCAAATACCCTGATTATACATAATGACGAGGTGGTGGTAAATGAGCCGAGTATAGTTGCCCTGAACCGAAATAATCCCAAAGAAGTATTGGCGGTAGGAAAAAGAGCCCTGATGATGCACGAAAAAACCCATGAGAGCATCCGCACGGTACGTCCCTTAAAAGATGGTGTAATCGCTGACTTTAATGCCGCGGAACTGATGATCCGCGAACTGATAAAACTGGTTTACCCCAAAAAGCCACTGTTTCCCCCCAGCTGGAGGATGATGATTTGTATTCCTTCCTCGATCACCGAGGTGGAAAAAAGAGCGGTTCGTGATAGCGCCGAGCAAGCCGGTGCCAAAGAGGTTTACCTTTTGCACGAACCCATGGCGGCTGCGTTGGGAATCGGTATTGATGTGGAAGAACCCGTGGGTAATATGATCATTGATATTGGTGGCGGTACTACCGGTATTACCGTGATCGCGCTGGCAGGTATAGTCTGCGACCAGTCGATCCGCATCGCCGGTGATGAGTTTACTGCTGATATCATGGAAGCACTCCGCCGCTATCATAGCCTGCTGATCGGCGAACGCACTGCCGAGCAGATCAAGATCCAGGTTGGTTCGGCCATGAAAGACCTTGATAATCCCCCGGATGATATTCCCGTAAATGGTCGTGACCTTGTTACAGGTATTCCCAAGCAGATCATGGTAAGTTACCAGGAGATTGCCGAAGCGCTGGATAAAAGTATTTTCAAAATTGAAGAGGCAATATTAAAAGCCCTTGAACAAACACCGCCTGAGCTGGCAGGTGATATCTATCGTCGCGGTCTGTATCTCACGGGTGGTGGCGCTTTGTTAAGAGGTCTTGACAAAAGATTAAGCCAAAAAATCAAATTACCGGTGCATGTGGCCGACGATCCACTGAAAAGCGTGGTTCGTGGTACAGGGATTGCGTTGAAACACTACGACAGGTACCCGTTTGTGATGAGATAAATTAAGGTACAGGAAGCCGGAATTTGTAATTTGTAATTAGTGCCTGGAGCAAATTCCCAATCCCCAATTCCAAATCCTTTCATTAGTGCGAAACATATTCCTTTTCATTCGGCGTTTTTTCACTGTTATTGTATTTCTTGCATTGCAGGCGGTGGCCCTATGGTTTCTTTTTACCTATAATAAATTTCATAAAGCAAAGGGACTGGGTGTGGCCAATGAGATCACGGGCTGGTTTAGTGGTCGGTATAATACCGTGGAGGATTTCTTCACCATGAAAGAGGAAAACCGTCGCCTGTTAAAGATGAATGATTCACTGGTGAACCTGCTGTCTTCCAATTTTGTAAATACCGATACCTCTTTCACGCTTACCCGCGATTCCATACCTGTCGATACAACCGGTAAACTGCGTCAGTATTTGTGGCGGGAAGCACAGGTTTTATATAATACCGTCAATTCAGATAAAAACTACATCCAGATCAATCGTGGCGCCAACCAGGGCATACAGGATCATATGGGTGTATTTAGTTCTGATGGCGGTCTCGTGGGCCAGGTGGTAAATGTAAGTCCCAACTTTAGCCAGGTGATGAGCCTGCTGCACGTGCAGAACAAAGTGAATGTGCTGGTAAGGAAGAGTGGCAGTTCGGGCACATTATACTGGGATGGGAAAGACCCACGTTTCCTAAACCTAAAAGATATTCCGAAAAGTGATTCGCTGGTTGTAGGCGATACTATTGTAACCGGAAAATTTTCTTTAAGCTTTCCTCCTTTGCACCTGGTAGGAACTGTAGCGCAGATCATTCCTGATCCATCCACCAACTTTTATGTGCTGCGAATAAAACCGACGGCCAATTTTCAAAACCTGCAACAGGTGATGGTGGTCGAAAATTTATTTTACAGTGACCTGACCACACTTCTGAAAGAAACACAGAAAAAAGTTGATGATCCTAAAAAGAGCGCCCGGTGAGTGACCTGCTTAGAAATATTATCCGTTTTGCCCTGTTCATACTCGTGCAGGTGTACGTTCTGAATAAGATACCACATCTTCACCAGTTTATCGTGCCCTACCTGTACTACCTGTTTTTACTATGGCTGCCATTTAGTGTTTCAAGGATCGGTTTGCTGATCACCGGTTTCCTCACTGGTTTGGCCCTGGATTTCTTTACGATGACGCCGGGTTTGCATGCCGCCGCCTGTGTTTTGGTCGCCTATTGCCGTCCTTTTGTGATCAATATTCTCACGCCAAAAGATCCTTCGGACTTCAACTATCGCGAGCCTTCTCCCCGCGCGATGGGCTGGACACCCTACCTGGTATATGTGCTCGTACTGACCGTGCTTCACCACGGTTATCTCACCCTGTTACAATGGCTTTCTTTCGGAACCTTCCTCGGTTTTCTTGTCAAAGTGGTAGCCACAACCGCGATCAGTATGCTGCTGATTATTACTACTGAACTGCTATTCCCTCGCCGGATGAAGTTTCGGACCAATACAGCTTAATAGTTTAGCTACTCGAACTACCCCTGGCGTTACGGAATTTTCTGATGTTGCCGGTACACTTGCATAAAACTTTCCGATGGAACGTCGATCTCAATTCGATGTTTTTCCTACCCATAAAGCGTTCCTGACAGAACGCAATGAACCTTTGAATCTGGTTGTCCCGTAGGGACAATTTATGGGTAGAAAAACAATGATTATTACCGGCAACCTCCCATCGGGACGTTTTATGCTGGATTTCTATAAACAGTGAGATCGTAATTATCTATCTTGAAGCTAGTAGCTCTCTATAGAAAAATTTCTTAAAAGAAAAATAATCTCCCGCAAACATTTGGAAAGCGCCGGGGGGAGTTCGTACTTTGTATGGAATAATTTTCTCTCTCCCCGATAGCAATCGGGATCATCCGTTGTTTGTGAACCATGTCTGTGTTTAACCAATCTAGAAGCCGTATCATCCGTCTAATTTTCCTGGTGGCATTCCTGGTGATCATCGCGCAGTTGTTCAACCTGCAGATCGTTTCCGGAAAATACAGTAAGCTGGCCATGGATAACGCGGTATTTCCGAAGATAGTTTACCCGGAACGTGGGATCATTTATGATCGTAAAGGCAGGGCAATTCTGAATAACGCGATCATGTTTGACCTGATGGTGACACCGGCCGAGGTAAAAAATTTTGATACCACCGCTTTTTGCCGGCTGATGGAGATCGATACTGCCGATTTCAATAAGCGTATCCGTGATGCCATATTTAAGAACAGGGCTGTGCGACCTTCCATTTTCCAGCCCCTGCTTACTCACCAGATGCAGGCGAGGTTTGAGGAAAACAGCTGGCGCTTTCCTGGCTTCGCCCTTGTAGAACGCCCGGTGCGGGTTTATCCTTATAATGTCGCTGCACAGATGCTGGGTTATATCAACGAAGTTTCACCCGCCGACATCGAGAAGTCCAACGATTTTTACCGCATGGGTGATTATATTGGTAAAAACGGACTGGAAGCAACTTACGAATCCGTGCTGATGGGCCAGCGAGGTGTGCAATACCTGATCAAAGACAACAGGAACCGCCTGGTGGGCAACTATGAGAATGGCATTTTTGATACAGCCGCTATTGCTGGTCGCGGACTCAGAACCTATCTCGATATCGAACTACAGGAGATGGCCGAGAAAATGATGTCGGATAAGGTTGGCGCCGTGGTGGCCATAGACCCCAAGACAGGTGGAATTTTGGCCATGGCTTCAGGCCCGGTATTTAACCCCAATGATCTGACAGGTCCCGATAAGAATAAAAACTATTCCCGTCTGGTGCTGGATGTGGCTGGTCCACTACTGAACCGTGCGGTGCAGGGTCGTTATGAACCTGGTTCAACTTTTAAACCTCTTGGTGCGCTGGTAGCGTTGGATGAAGGATTGATCACACCAAATTTTGGGTATCCATGTTTTGGACGATATACAGCATGTGGTACCGGAAAGCCTGCATGTACTCATGCCGGCGGCGGTCACGCCAATAACCTTCGCCTCGCGATCGCTAATTCCTGCAACTCTTATTTTACACATATTTACAGGATGGCTGCTGACAACCCGAAGTATAAAAATGTAAGGAACGGGTATATGAAGTGGAAGGAATACCTGAACAATTTCGGGCTGGGCACCAGGCTGGGGGTTGATCTGCCCAGTGAAGACCGTGGTTATATTCCTGATACTGCTGTTTATAATAAAGAGTATCGCGGTTCATGGAGTTCCTGTACCAATCTTACCCTTGGTATCGGCCAGGATAAGATGGGTGCTACACCACTGCAATTGGCCAATGCCATGTGCATTATTGCCAACAAAGGTTATTATTACACGCCTCATTTTGTAAAAAATATAGAGGGTGAGACTGATGCAGATTCAGTGCTGATGAATAAGTACAGGGTGAAACATGAGGTGTTGACTCATATCTCCGACGCGGCATTTGACGCCGTTATGGATGGCATGGAAGATGTGGTTACTTATGGTACGGCGAGGCGTGCACGCATACCAAATATCAGCGTTTGTGCTAAGACCGGTACGGCAGAAAAATATACTTACCTCGATGGAAAAAGGATCAAGCTCGACGATAACGCCCTGTTTGTAGCTTTCGCACCAAAAGAAGATCCAAAGATCGCCATCGCAGTAGTGGTGGAGAACGCCGGTTATGGTGGCACCTGGGGTGGCCCCATTGCACGTATCCTGATGGAAAAATACCTGAATGACACGATTTCGAAGGAAAGCCAGGCGGAGTTTGAGATCTATTCCAAAACCAATAAAATGCCAAAGCATTTAAAACGCCTGCAGTATAA
>JAEYVW010000119.1 GCA_023429365.1 Bacteroidota bacterium | reverse complement strand
GACTGGTATGTGGTCATGAATAAAAAATATACACAGTTACATGAGACGATACTGAGTCCCCAGGAAACCTTCCCCGAGGCAAAGATCAAAGAACAATGGGATAAAGAGCGAAGAATTACCGGGCTGGTATATACGGGAAAATCCAACTGGTCTTCAACGGATGCGGACTATGACTTTTGGTCAGCCTTAGCCGATATGGATATTGACGAGTTTGAAGACCTGAAAAAATCAGGGGATCAAAAGCTGGCCGCTAAAAACTATACAGGTGCGATCAAAGATTATGAAGAAGCTGTCAAGATTAACCAGAACAACCAGGAGCTCTGGAATAATCTCGCCTGGGCCAAATTTAACGCCGGTTATTGTTACACGGCTTTAAAGGATGTCGAAAATTCCATTGCTTTAAAAAGTAACCGGTTTAACCAACATACCAAGGCGGCCATTCTCAAATGCCAGGGGAAGTGCGCTGAAGCAATACCATATTTTAATGAAGCGATCCGGCTGTACAGGTCCGAGCTCGGAAAAATAGATAATATCATTTATTACCTCGACCGCGCCGAAGCGAAACAGTGCCTTAAAAATTACGCTGGTGCCCTGGATGATATTGACCTTGCACTTAATATTGAGCCAGCCAATAAAAAACTCTTAGAAAAACAAAAGGAACTGAATAAACTTCTAAGTGGCGTAAAATAATTTATTAAAAATATGGGAGGCTGAATTGCAAACCTGAAAGCCGTGGCTTTTGTAATCCCTTGTTTTGAATTAAAACTTTGAACTTCCGTCCCATCCCTGCAAGAAAAGTGTGGATCATCATGGCTTTACGGGATGGGGGCAGAGATTTCATTGTTGATTTTATTTCTTTTTGCTGTAAATGACTGGTGAGGCCCAGGCCAAGCAGAAAATTTGCCTGGCTTGTAAATCCACAGCATTCGAGCCCGTTTTGTATACCCCAATGTTGCAGGGCCGAAAAGTTTACATGCGTAGTAATATCCTGCTCTCCGATATGCTGATATGGACTGTAATTAACCTGGTGGCGGTGGCAGCAGACCAGGGTGCCTTCACTTCGGGTTGTACTGTATAATTCTGCAGAAGGACATCCATAATCGATTGTGAGTACGAAACCTTTTTCCAGTATGGACGCCACTTTTCTTATCCATTCGATGGCTTCGAGATTGACCTCCGTTCGAAATCCATTGGGTAACCGTACGCCGAGTTGCGCGAAATACTGCTTTAGCTTGCTACCCGCAGGTCTCAGGGTTTCAACAAAACCATCATTGTAGTCAACAAATACCTCCATGAGTTCATCCTGCATTACGACAGGGGAGGTGGAAAGATTATCCAGCAATTCATTTGAAAGGACACATCCATTTTTCACCGGCCCGATTTCATCAGGGGATTCATGCCAGCTTTGAATACCGGGAATCTGTTTTTTATCTTCTTCCCGCAGTCTTCTTTTTTTTTCAATAATGTGATAGCGGAGCCTGCTATACAAAACGGGATTATTCTTCAGTTGGTTTAGAATGTCTATGCAGAGTGTGCCGTCGCCGCCGCCAAATTCAACGATTGTAAAATCTTCTTTGCCCAGTATGGCCCACATTTCCTCTATCTGGAGGGCCAGCATTTCGCCCAGCACGCTGCTTAGCCAGGGACTTGTGTAATAATCTCCGTTTGTTCCAATCCTCCTATTTTCCGATGTATAATATCCGAGGTCCGGGTAGTACAGCGACATTTCCATAAAGTCGCGAAATGGTATGGGACCTTTCTGCTCAATTTCCCGAATGATGATCTTTTCCAGTGACCCCATTTCATTTGCCATGATGCCTGTTTTATAGTTATTCGTACTATGGTTTCAGGATGGCAGGGATATTATGTACTATTCGTCGCGCGGTTGCAATACTGGCTGGTCCGCATCATTACTTTTATTATTCCGCATCCTGTGTTCGAGCTCGGTTGTTACCTGTTCAAGCAGTCTTTTGCACTTATAGAATTCGTTGGACTTATTATTATCGCTAAGCATTTGAGTATAGTCGGTTGTATATCGTGCAAGCAGGTCAAGTAGGCTGGCATGACTCATCTCACTAAACTGGTTCATTTGGTTAAATTTTAATCATAAGCGGTCCGCTGAAAGACAACCGGAGGTTCTTTGAGTCGAAAGTCCATGACCAGTTTGACAAATGAAGCGAGCGCCAGTATCCAGATACCGGCCCATGCTACAATGGTGATCGATCCTGAATCTTTAACAGTGGTATCGGTATTAGATATAATACCAACGAGCCCCGGGATAATCATCAGACCAAAAACGATATTGTGACGGATAAAAATGATCATTAATGTGATAAAGATCAATACACCTACCAGCACAGGGTGCCAGCTTCCAGTATCAAGGCGGAAATATTCGCTAATACCTCCCATGAATAAAAATGAAAGCCATGCTGCATAGATACTCAAAGGCGCCTGCGTACATAATGTAGACCTCATCCTGCGGTATCTTCTATAAATATTCAATTCACGATGTATCACCGAAATCAGTAATATCTGGAAACCCAGCAAAATGAGGGAAGTAATTAGATGGCCAAGGGTTGTAGTCAGCAACCAGCCGGTTGCAGCCAGGTTACTAATAATAAAGAACATATCCACACGTCTTGTATCCTGGTTTGCAGGATACTTTTCACGGTGTGTGAACGCCATTAGAATATGGTAGAGGCAAAATATTGCCAATGCTGTGTATAGAACTCCCCATATAATAACGGAAATTTCCTTTGGAGGCATCAACAGTGAATGATAAGGAATACTAATATCTCTGACAGTCCCAAGATCGAGGAACTGAAACTGAATCGCATAGAACAATCCGGCAGGAATGATGAAACTTATCGCGTTGAATATGGTAAAGGACTTTATTTGTCTCATGGCCTAACTTATCTGGATAGCAATAAAAAAACTATGCCGTAAGCTGATTGGCATATTTCTTTCAGCTATTTCGAAGTACCCGAATGAAAAATTAAATAAATTCTTTATGAAGCAATTGTTGCTGGTTGCAATGATTCATTTGCTGATACTCCATCAATACAAGAAAGATCAAAAAGAACCATTGGCCGCTAAGCGTGGAACCCTGACCAAATCGACGACGCCTGGCAGCTACCACTCAAGCTGGCTGAAGGGTAAACAAATTCAACAATCAGATAGTGTAATTTATTCCACTTATCGGCACTTCCCCTTTCGGCCTGTTGGCTATCCAATAAGTTATAACAGCCCATACCTTCGTTGATATCCTGGTAAGACAGTCGCCATTGTTCTGGGTTGGCGTATTTATTGAAGTACAGCAATCGTAATTCAATAAAACATCAGGTTATGAAGAAATTAATTTTCTCCTACAGTGCAAGGTTCGTTGCATGCTGCTTCCTTATTATGAATAGCCTTGTTAGCCAGGCCCAGGAAAAGGTTGAAATCGATACCCAACAGGCAGTGTCGTGGTTTGAGCGCCATTGGATCTGGGTTGTTGCCGGCCTCGTGCTGATAATTATACTGGCAGCTCTTGGTCGCAATCGTAATCGCACGACAGTGACTGGAGGCAAAAGAAAAACTACTACCGTCGTAGAAGATGCGGCGGGGAATATCAGGGGTGTTACAACAACCGAAGAGAATCTTTAAACAAATGAAAGCCGCTTCAAATTATGGCAGCCAGGAAACCAATACCGGCCCAGCGCGAAGGTGTACGTGCGGATATTATCGAAATCAGGATAGCTCCCGATCTGCAGGAAGCAAAGCTACTTTTCCTGAAGACACGCGAGCGTCTTTATGATATCAGCCAGTGGGGCGATATCAGCGATGGGCTTTCAGCTGACTTTAAACTAACCGACGATACCGGTTTGCTGAAGAAAGATTTTCCAATACCCGGGGACTATATCCGTATCGATATTCCGGGGCCGGGATCTGCGGCTGGTGATGGTTATGACTGGGTTAGGATCGAACAGGTCGAAGATAAAAGAATGCCCGAAGCCGACGAGGAGTGGAGTGCGATGACAGTAAGACCGGCGGAAGACCCTGTGAGGAAAGAAGGGACTGCACATTTTTTTAAGGATAGTGCCACCAGTACCTTTATTGTAAAAAGAAAAGACACGATCGTAAGTGCGCAGGTGCACGGTCGCAACGAGAAACCAAATACTTCAGCAAAAAAATTGGCCGACAAAGTCCGCAATGTTTTAGTTGGCACCGCAGCTGCAACAGGTGTTTCCAAAATTCAATGGCAAAAGCTGGTCAAAGGCCTGTTGAATAAAAATGATCCTGAATAGAAAAACCGGTTTCTAATTCATTAAATGCACATATAATTTACGAACTTGGGCACCGACCTGTGGGACTGAAATTATAGTACGGCTGTATTAAAAATTTGAATGGTTCAGGATGGCCAACTGGCACAGCATTTCAACCGACGATGCACTAAGGCAATTAGGCAGCAATGCCGCTGGCCTGGATGATGCCGCTGTGCAGCAAAAACTCACTGAGTTTGGGAAGAATGTCCTGACCGGTAAGAAAAAGATCAATCCACTTGTCATCTTCATTCGCCAGTTTTTAAATGTAATGATCCTGGTACTCGTAGTGGCCGCGGTCATTTCGTTTTTTATAGGCGAAGGATCCGATACGATTGTCATCATCGTCATCATCATTCTCAACGCCATTATTGGATTCATCCAGGAGTATCGTGCCGAAAAGGCAATGGATGCATTGCAAAAAATGTCAACCCCAACTGCAAGGGTTTTAAGAGACCACAACACTGTGGAAATTCCCGTTGAAGAAATCGTTCCGGGTGATATCGTTTTGCTTGAAGCCGGAAATACCGTTCCCGCGGATATGCGGTTACTGGAAGTCGTTTCATTAAAAGCTAACGAGGCAAGTCTTACCGGAGAGTCCAACCCAATTGATAAAACCACTCACGAACTTCCGGGTGACGATATTGTTGTGGGTGATCGGACAAATATGGTTTTCCGTGGCACACAAATTACAAATGGGCACGGTACCGGTGTTGTTGTCGCTACCGGGATGAAAACCGAACTGGGTAATATCGCCGGAATGCTTGAAGGCGCCGAAAGTACTACGCCATTACAACAGCGACTGGTTGGCTTTAGCCGCAGGCTGACTGTTATCATCATTGGCTTATGTATCGCTTTTTTCCTCGTAGGTTACCTTCGGGGTGAGGATTTTAACCAGTTATTGCTTACTGCCATCTCACTTGCTGTTGCGGCTATACCGGAAGCGCTACCCGCTGTTGTAACTATTTCGCTTGCCCTGGGTGCCCGACGGTTGATGCGGCAGAATGTGCTCATCCGGAAATTGTATGCCGTGGAAACGCTGGGCTCCGTCACCTATATCTGTACGGACAAAACCGGCACGCTCACCCGTAATGAAATGGTCGTGCAGGATGTTTGGACGGTTGAAGAATCGGGAAGGTCTGAATTACTACAGGCCATGAGCCTGAATCATGATCTCCGGGAAAAAGATGGTGTATTGACCGGTGACCCAACCGAACTGGCCATGGTTGATTACGCAAAAGAGCAGAAGAAATACAAGCTGGTAGGTGATATACCATTTGATTCGGACCGGAAAGCCATGACCACCATTCATGAAAAGGAAGGAAAATACTGGGTTATCACGAAAGGAGCCGCTGAATCGATAGCGGTAATTGTGAGAGATGCAGAGCTGAGAAAAAAAATAAAGGCAGAAGAGGAAGTCATGGCCAGGGAAGGTATGCGGGTTATCGGGTTCGGTGGAAAATGGATCGACAAACTGCCTGGCAATTTAGAACCGGGAATTATTGAAAAAGACCTGGAATTTATAGGCCTGGCAGGACTTATTGATCCACCGCGGGAGGAGGCAAAACAAGCCATACAGGAGTGTAAGGATGCAGGCGTGGTGCCCGTAATGATCACAGGCGACCATCCACTGACCGCTGCCTCCATTGCCCGACAACTCGGCATCATAGAAAATGAAGAGCATCTGGTTGTAACGGGGAAAGAGTTGCAACAATTAAAAGAAGAAAAACTCGAGGCCGAGGTAGAGAAGATCAGGGTGTATGCGAGAGTATCGCCCGAACAGAAGTTAAAGATCGTAGAAGCATTACAGGACAAACAACAGTTTGTGTCAATGACGGGTGATGGCGTCAATGACGCGCCGGCTTTGAAAAAAGCGAATATCGGGATCGCCATGGGCATCACCGGTACTGATGTTACCAAAGAAGCGGCCCACATGATCCTTCTAGATGATAATTTTGCCACCATTGTCAAAGCAGTGAAAACAGGTCGTCGTATTTATGACAATATCCGCAAGTTCATCAAGTATATCCTGACAGGCAACACTGCCGAGATTTGGGCAATTTTCCTGGCGCCATTGATAGGCCTGCCTATTCCTTTGCTGCCGGTACATATCCTATGGGTAAACCTTGTAACTGATGGTCTACCTGCCCTGGCACTTGCTGCCGAACCCGCGGAGAAAGATATCATGAAGCAACCGCCACGTCAACCCGGTGAAAGCATATTCGCACATGGGTTGGGCATTCATATTCTCTGGGTCGGCATATTTATCGGGCTGCTTACGATCGTGACACAATGGATAGCGATAGAAAGCGGCGATTCACACTGGCAAACCATCGTGTTTACAGTGCTTTGTTTTAGCCAGCTTTGGCATGTCATGGCGATACGTAGTGAAAAACGTTCACTATTTAAGTTGGGACTTACGAGCAACCGGCCATTGTTGTGGGCCGTACTTGGAACGGTGCTGCTTCAGCTGGCAGTCATATATGTTCCCTATCTTAATAAATTTTTCCATACACAACCACTGACAATTGGTGAACTCGCGATTGCGATCGGAGTTTCTTCTATTGTATTTATTGTAGTCGAGCTCGAGAAAGCAGTGAAGAGGCAGTCGGGAGGCGGTAGTAGGTAGTCGGAAGTATAAATGTGAAAATAAGAGTTGGGTTGAAAAGGTCGTGCAACGTTATACCCTGGGCGGGTGTCATAGCGTCATGAAGCGATTTATTTTACTGGTCAGCCTGGTTGTCATTATGATTGGCCTGGGTTGCGAAAAAAGCGAGAGCAACAAACCTCCATTTTCAGATAGCCTTGTGGGTACCTGGGAGTTGCGACATGCATCTGCAGCGATGAATCCACAGGTAAGTACACCTCCACCAGGTAATGGTAATATTTTAAAATTTACAAGTACCGGGTATGAAAGATATGAAGCCCACCAATTGGTGAAAACGGGACAGTATGAGGTTATTCAGGATCCTACCGTTGAATCGAGTGTTTGTTTATTGTTTCCAGTCGGCCAGTTTACCAACCGGATCGAATATGATAATAATAGCATCGCTGAAAAACAGTTCATCCATCTATTCGGTACCAAATTGGTGATTGTTGC
>JAEYVW010000502.1 GCA_023429365.1 Bacteroidota bacterium | reverse complement strand
GCATAAAGGCGTGGATGAAAATATCTGGCCGCAGAAAATGGAAGTCGACTATATCTGCGTGTACCAGTTGAAATAGTTTGAACCGCATGTTGGGTGATTGGGAATTAGGGATTAGTAATTTGGAATTGGCCCCCCTAATTCCTAATTACCAAATTACCAACTACTAATTACACACTCCCGGCTCCCGACTAAAGACTAAAGACTGCTACTCCAGTCCGAACATACCCCGGTTTAACTGCTGTAATATTTTCGCCTTGTGTTCTGCTGATATCAACAGTGAAATATTATGCGGGCTTCCTCCATAGGATACCATTCGAACCGGTATATTCATGATGGAGCCAAATAGTTTTTTGACTATATCCGTTGTCTGCGAGATCTCATTTCCCACTACAGAAATGATCGCCTGGTTATGATCCACCTCGGTGCTGCCAAAGGGTTCGAGTTCCTTTAATATTTCTTTCAGGTAAACCGGGTTGTCGATTGTCAGCGATACAGCTACTTCCGAAGTAGTAATCATATCGATCGGCGTGCGATATTTTTCAAAAACCTCGAAAATCTTTCGAAGAAAACCATAAGCCAGCAACATCCGGCTGCTTTTAATACGGATCGCGATGATATTATCCTTGGCAGCGACAGCCTTTACACCTACACTTCCCGCTTCCTGCGTGATCAAAGTTCCTTTTGCATCTGGCTGCATCGTATTAAGCAGTTTCACCGGAATCTTATAGGTCTGAGCCGGCCAAATCGATGCAGGGTGAAGGATTTTGGCGCCGAAATAAGCTAGTTCAGCCGCCTCATCAAAGCTTAGCTGCTCTACAGGCAATGTCTTTTTCACCACACGCGCGTCATTGTTATGCATACCATCTATATCCGTCCAAATCTCGCACACACTTGCATTAATAGCTGCCGCGATCAGCGATGCGGAATAATCACTTCCGCCTCTTTTTAAATTATCGACTTCACCCCTTGAGTTGCGGCAAATATATCCTTGGGTTACAAAAAGTTTTTTATCCTTTTGCTGTTGCAGTATTTGGCCCAGCCTGATCCTGATACTTCCGATTTGAGGTTCATCATAAGCATCGATCGTCATAAACTCCAGTGCGGGAAGTAATGCATGATCGATGCCCTGCTCTTCAAGATAAGTGGAGAAAATTTTTGTTGAAAGCAACTCGCCCTGCGCCAGGATATCCTTGCTGAGTGCTTCACTGAATGATATTTTTAGAATGATATTGAGAAACTCAAAATGCTCCGCAAGAATATTTTTCGCCTTGCTTAAGGTCTCAGGTTTTTTTAGAAGTTCTTCGACAAAAGCCTGGTAGTGCGCTTCCAGTTTATCGATGGCCTGCCTGGCAGCTGCA
Source organism: Bacteroidota bacterium (assembly GCA_023429365.1). GTDB lineage: Bacteria > Bacteroidota > Bacteroidia > Chitinophagales > Chitinophagaceae > Terrimonas_B. Next base: position 3,711 of record JAEYVW010000502.1, on the reverse strand, counting down.
CGGTCGGCCTTAGCGATGAATTCCCCAATCTCAACGAGCGCGTTAGTTGTACCCGACAAAGCCGAGAGGACTACGATTACAGGTTCAGATTCTTTCGACACCAGGGTGACGATCTGGTGCATACGTTCAGGTTTACCAACACTGGTACCTCCAAACTTCATTACTTTCATGCGAAACATTTTTGATTTGCGAACGCGGGTGTGAACAGATAATGCTCTCTGAGCCCGGGATAAACGGCTGCAAAGATAGTTGCACAAGGAATATTATTGCAAAAACCCGCACAATTCAATGGCATCAAAGCATGATGCCAAATTTTGCTCCGGTTTGGCGAAGATCATCCACAACAGAGTCCAGCAGGTTTATTCCATTCTTTATTCTGTCGGCTTCAGTTTCTCTTTCGGGATCACCAGGTACTAACACCCGTTCCTGTCCGGGAACAACCGCACAGTTGCGAAAACCACGGATCCAGTGGTCCATGTCTTTTTTAAATTCATCAGCGGGACGAAATGCATCGATACGCATCGCACCGAGAAAATGACCGATGCCCTTCCCGGGTTGTTGGGCAGGCATGGGTACATAGGCAGGGAATGGTGGGACCCAGGGTGCATAATTGGCGCCGCTAAGTAAAGCTGAAAAAATATCTACGACGGCGCCGAGTGCGTAGCCTTTATGACTACCATGTTCGCGATCACCACCCAGTGGTAGAAGTGCTCCGCCTTTCTTGAGAATATGCGGATCGGTGCTTGGATTGCCCTCCTTATCCTGCACCCAGCCATCAGGTGTTTCAAGGTTTTTTCTTTGAAGAATTTCCAATTTACCATTGGCGGCAGTTGTAGTTGCCAGGTCGGCGACAAAAGCCGGCTCTTCGCCGCCCGGTGCCGCTACACAAATTGGATTTGTCCCCAGCATTTTATCAGTGGAAAATGTAGGCGCTACTAACGGACTGGCATTGGTCATGGCTACACCGATCATATCATGTTCTAAAGCCATCATGGCGTGATGCCCTGCTATACCAAAATGATTACTGTTCTGAACACTTACCCATCCCGTTCCTACCTGTTTTGCTTTTTCAATCGCTACCTGCATGGCAATGGGAGCGACTACCAGACCCAGTCCGCTATCGCCGTCCACCACCGCCGTAGAAGGTGTTTCGTGTATGATCTTAATGTCCGGGGTAGCATTGACCCTTTTCACTTCCCAAAGTCGTATATAACCACTTAACCTGGCGACTCCATGTGAGTCGACACCCCTTAAATCGGCAGACAGCAGGGAGCGGGACGCCGTGTCAGCATGGTCATCGCTACACCCGATTTTCTGAAAAACAGATTTTGTAAAATTGAAAAGCTGTTGATAGGAATAGTTCTGGTCTGACATGCGACAAAGAAACAACAATTCGTATAAAACAGGATGGCGGGCAGTCGCAGGTAAATTCCATCAACCCTTATGTAAACAAAAACACGAATGTCCCGGCCGATTAAGTAAGCCGAAGTCCATCCGTGTTTTGTGATTATTCATACCCCTGCCAAATATGGCAGTGATCAATCATAATTGGGCCCGCTTTTAAAATGGCAGATCGTCAATTGGCTCCGATACCTCGCTCGGTGCTGCCACCTGTCCAGAACTTCCTGCGGAAGCCTGGTTATAAGTCGGAGCGCTGCCACCTGAATCGCTTTTGCTGCCGAGCAAATGAACTTCGCGAACGCGGAGCGTCAGTGAAGCACCCGGTGTTCCATCCTGGCGGCTAAAAGATTTTACTTCAGGTCCACCCTCTACAAATACCTGGGTACCTTTTGTTAAGTATGGAGCAATGCCTGTACGGTCAGTCCAGTAAGCACAATCGACCCAGGTTGTCCTCTCCTGGTTATTGCCCTGGCTGTCGCGAAATTTTTCAGTATTAGCAACGGTAAAATTGATCACGTTCTTACCATTCACTGTGTTTACCACACAATCCTTGCCGAGTCGGCCGATAACCTGCAATTTAATCATAGTGCTCTTTTTTAATTTGACATAATAAAGCGGCAAGTTAGCATTTATCCCGCGCCTTCGTACATACGAGATGTCTGATGCATGATCAATTCCCGGCATGTGAATAAGTTGTGCGAACCCACCGCTTAGTTACTGTTATTCCTGCAATTTCCACCACCCCAAACGCCGAACCAAGGGTAAAAAAACATTTAAAATGTTTTTTTCCTGATGGAAATTCAAATATTTTTCATCACATTCTTCCTCAGTCATCCGCCCTTCCACTTGCAGCATCAATATTCCTTCCAAAAAATATAGCATTCATAAATAACTTGGTACCTCCCAGCCAGAATGCGCGGAAATTGGGGTTCTCGGCAATATTGATCACGCGGCCTCCACCAAGTGTATTGACGATGACTGCCGCTGAATTCTTAATGACATCCAGGTTTTCCCGGCTCACCCAACCGCTTTGCAGCGGCTTACTTCCATAATAAAATGGAGTTGCATATGGACTTTTACTTTTTTCCATAAATACCCGGTTGGCTTTGAAAAGGCTGACGGTATTTTGATTATATCCGTATGCCAGCGGGTGGCTGAGATCGATCTCGGCGTTAAAGATCGCGCCGCTAACACGTTGTGCGCCATCCACCTGCTCACGATCGATATAAGTCAGTTTGCGGGTGCTGTCAGAAGGGGATTTTGTCCTTTTAAAATTGACTGTACTGATCCCGTTCTGCGCCGCCCAATTAACGGCTTCCTCTGTTAATATTAAAGTACCACCCTGCTGTACCCAGCTCTTTAATTTCTCTTTATTGAGCTCACTATAGTTGCCTCCAACCATAACCAGGGTGTTGTACTTGTCTACATTGGCCCGATTGAAGGTGCCGGGTTCCAGGTGAGTCGCCGGGATATTCATACGCTGGTCGAGAAGATGCCAAACCTCGCCCGCATCCAGTGCGTTGACACCGGGTCCGGTGATCATGGCAATTTTCGGCAGGCTTACAACGGCAAACCGGCTACTTCCCAGGTCGCTACCACTAAGAGCAGCTCCTGTTTGCAAAGCATAAACCTTCAGTCCATTTCGTTCAGCCACTCCTTTTAACAGCACGGATAGCTTCTCGCCATCGATGGATTGAGTCTGCACAGGTATCATGATGGTACCATAGTCAAATTTCCTCGCTGCACCGTCGATCCTTGCTTCGAATACATTAGTGGCTACTTTTACCTGAACGCCTGCTTTCTGCAATTCATACAAAGCCCGTGGAGCATAGAACTCGTCCCATTCAAACAAGTATGCATAGTCGGATTTCTGACTACCCATAATACCCGATGTCAATGCAGGGGTGGTGGAAACCCTTTCTCCCAATAAGCCAGCCTTAAATTGTGCTGCATTTAATTCTGCTGCGGGTAGTCCAAATGCCAGGGGCATGGTCCAGCTGGTGATATCATAAAAAAGACTGTCTTTATAATCGAATGTTTTTTCAAAGATTGAGCGGATCAGCCGGTACTGCGGCTGGTTGGCCGGGATCACAAACGATGAAGCGGATTTGAAATCGTAGCCGCCGGCATTGATATTGGATTTTAAACCATATACTTCGATCTGGTGACGCAGGAGCATTTCTACAAAACTCAGGGTCTTCGACCGGTCGTTTTCATCACCAAACACAAAACCCTTTACCGCGGCAGATGCGGACTCCGACATTGCAGTTTTATAAAAATCTCTTTGCCATTGTAAAAAATCCTTTCTCA
>JAEYVW010000113.1 GCA_023429365.1 Bacteroidota bacterium | reverse complement strand
ATCGACGAACTGCTTAATACAACGATGACACCTTCACCTCCTGTGAGAGACTATGGCTTGATTGAAGACGATGAAGGATCGCTGCGGGATGATCTTGGTGTAGCTATTGGTGAGACCTGGGTTGATGATCCCAATATGGCGAGTCACCCGGATGTAAGAGGCGCTATTAATAGCCGGCGTGTCGATAGTCTCCGCAAATGGTGGGCAGGACTAATCATCAACCAGCAAAGAAGTATCCAGGAGAAAATGGTCCTGTTCTGGCACCATCATTTTTCCGTACAAATGCAGGAAGTGGAAAACGCACAGATCCTGTATCGCCATCACAACCTGCTTCGTACGAATATGCTCGGAAACTTTAAAACACTGGCACGCGAAGTCACGATCGACCCGGCCATGCTGATACATCTTAACGGGTATCTCAACTCCAAGCAGGCTCCCGATGAAAACTATGCACGCGAAATGCAGGAATTGTTTACGCTTGGCAAAGGTGATGATTCACTTTATACCGAAGATGACGTGATCGCTGCGGCAAGGGTTTTGACGGGCTGGCGGATTAATGATGATCCGCTCGGGTCTTATTTTGATGCCGGCGCCCATGATACCGGAACTAAATCTTTTTCCGCTTTTTATAATAATACTACGATCAGTGGTGGCAACGGCGAACAGGAACTCGACGCGCTGGTCGACATGATATTCTCTACGACGGAAGCTTCCCGTTTCATTTGCCGTAAACTTTACAAGTGGTTCGTATATTATGAAATTGATGACGACACAGAGCGGGATGTGATCGCACCGATGGCAGCTATCCTGCAGGCCAATAATTTCGAGATCAGACCAGCTTTGTCAGCCCTGCTTAAAAGCGAGCATTTTTTTGATACCATCAACCAGGCCTGCTATATAAAAAGCCCATTTGATATTATAGTGGGCACGCTGAGGGAGTTTGATGTGGCCTTTCCTGCATACACAGATTATACTACGGGATATCCATTGTTCTTCTCATTGTACCAGCACGCTGCCGATATGCAGCAGGATCTGTTTCAACCGCCCGATGTCTCCGGCTGGCCTTCCTATTACCAGGAGCCGATGCACTATGAACTTTGGGTCAACAGTAATTCACTACCGAAAAGAGCTGATTTCACAGACGGACTGGTCAATGATGCTTTGATCGATACACGTGCCTTCGCAGCTCAGTCGTCAAATCCTGCCGATCCCGATCAGTTGATCATTGATGTAACAGCATTGTTGCTGAGGTATCCGCTTTCTGATAATTCAAGATCGTATGTAAAGCGAAGGTTTTTGTTGAACAATACCAATGATAATTCGATATGGACAAACGCCTGGAATAATAACGACAACGCAGTGATCAACGCTTCACTGCGGGAAATGTTTAAGTTTTTAATGAACCTGCCGGAGTTTCATCTCTGCTAACGATTAAATCCAAACTATGAACAGGAGAAATTTTTTGAAAAATACAGTACCGGCCGCGATCACACTGCCAGGCCTCGTGAATGGGTTTTCATTTACAGCTTATGGTGCTTCGCAAAATGCTTTGGCATCCTTGCTCGAAGAAGCTGGCGCTGATACCGACCATGTTTTTGTATTGATCCAGCTGGCAGGAGGCAACGATGGGTTGAACATGGTGATACCGCTGGATATGTATGCCAACTATTACAACGCAAGAACAAATGTGGCTATTCCACAGAGTAAGGTATTACGTCTTGATGGCACCGACAGATCGGGACTGCACCCGGCCATGACAGCGCTCCAAAATATGTATAATGAAGGCAAGCTTAGTGTTGTACAATCCGTGGGTTATGAAAATCCTAATTTCTCCCATTTCCGGGCTACTGATATCTGGAGCAGTGGCGATACACGTGAAAGCCGGCGGGAACGCGTAAAGACCGGATGGATGGGACGCTACCTGGAAAATGAATATCCCGGCTATCCTGATGCTTATCCCAGCGATGAAATGCCCGATCCTTTGGCGATACAGATCAGCAGCACGCCTACACTGGTGGTACAGGGGCCGATCTATTCAATGGGTTTATCCATTACCGATCCTGAAAAGATCTATTCTTTTGCCAATCCTTTTTCTGACTATCCTCTTGACTCAGCACCGGCAAATAAAGAACTAAAATACCTGCGTGTAGTATCTGAGAAAACGAAGATCTATTCGGATATCATCAGGACAGCATATCACCGATCATCTACGATGGCAGATTATCCCGAAGACAACTGGCTGGCTGACCAGTTGAGGATCGTAGCCAGGCTTATCAAAGGCGGTCTGAAAACAAAAGTATACACCGTAACCATCGGTGGATTTGATACACACAAAAAACAGGTGAATGCCAGCGATACCACAACGGGTATGCATGCCAAGCTGATGAAAGATCTGTCAACAGGTATCAGCGCTTTCCAGCAGGACCTGGAGATGATGCAAATCGATGATCGCGTGATGGGAATGACTTTCTCTGAATTTGGGAGGCGAATAAAATCCAATGCGAGCCTCGGTACTGACCATGGTGCCGCCGCGCCTTTGATCTTATTTGGCAAGCATGCCAAGAAAGGTATTTTGGGAAATAGTCCAGAGATCCCTTCCGATATACAGGTGGTCAATAATATCCCTTTTCAATATGATTTCAGGAGCGTGTACGCGTCGGTGCTGGAACAATGGTTTTGCGTAAGCAGGCCTGCACTCGATACGATCATGTTGCAAAATTACCAGTCGCTGCCACTTATCCAGGGTGGCCCCTGCGGACTGCCGGAAGACCCGGATGATACGAATAATGCTTCAGAAGAGTTACTCCTGAAAATGTGGCCAAACCCTTATTCGATAAATGCCACTATTCAGTTCTCGACCAAAGGAGGTCATACGATGATCCAACAAATTGACGCGCTGGGAAGGGTGGTAAAAGTGTTGACCAACCAGGAGTATGTGGCCGGTACTTATAACATCGATATCTATAGTGACGGACTTGCCACAGGTGCCTATTTCATCCGCCTGCAGAATAAGTCATTGCAAAAAGTGATCAGTGTGATAAAAATGCCATAGTAGCTACGAGCTTCGAGCTGTGAGCTTCGAGCTGTGAGCTTCGAGGCCATTATTAGAAATCTTTTCGTCAACTAATCCACGTTCTTTCTTTTTTTTGGAAGTTCACTTCGGCAAATGCGCAATGACCTCAACTTCAAGTTTGGCTTCCGGCATGTATAGCCTGCTTACCTGTACCCAGGTGGCAGCAGGAAAATCACCCTTATAAAAAACCTTGCGGGCCTCGTTATGTTTTTTCATGGCCTCGATATCGGTTGTATAAAGATTTTCCTTTACCACATTTTGGAATGTAGCACCATATTGCTGCAATGACCTTTCAATTCCCTTGTACAACCGCGTAATTCCGGCTGGCGTTATTTCAAGCGATACTGTCCCCGATATATATAATACATTGTCCACCTTCACCACCTGCGCATAACCCGCCGTGGTATCCTGGTCGCTTTGCCAATGCCATTTTTCTTTCTTAATATTATTTTGCTGCGCAAATGCCTGGAGGGATGTAAACGCCAGGATTAGGAGAAGGCTGTACTTGTACATGAAATATTTTTTTTTATAGTGAGTGCCTAATCTGGAATTAGGGATTGGTAATTTGGAATTTGTTGCAAGTGCACCTAATCCACGAAGCGATCCAGTGATCGCGGTCTCACCCCAATTCCTAATCCCAAATTACTAAACCAGGTACTTCTTTATCTCTTCCACCAATTCCGTCTTTGTGATCGGCACACCCATGATCTTGTTATAGCCTTTGGCATCTACAAAATAAACATCCCGGATGATCTTGATCAGCTGACCATTGTTGATCTCCGGAATAAGCACGGTATCAAAATTCTTCAGTATCTCACCGAGGTTTTTAAGGAAGGGACGCATATGTCTCAGGTGTGTATGACTTACAGCATGTCCCCCCGCCTGCAATTCCGCAACAGCCGACTTGATGGCACCAAATGTAGAACCCCATCCCAATACAAGCACTTTACCTTTATCGGGACCGCTATCAATTTTTTGCTCAGGGATATAATCCGC
>JAEYVW010000482.1 GCA_023429365.1 Bacteroidota bacterium | reverse complement strand
AACAAGTCGGTATCACCGGTCGGCGTAGGGGGTTCAATGGCAAGGTTCACAATCGTAAATGATTACCTGTACACGGTCGACAATCATTCAATGAATATATTTTCTATCAGCAGTGCCAGCAGCCCGGTCAGGAAGGACCATGTTTTTGCAGGCTTTGATATTGAAACGATTTACCCTTTTAAAAATACCCTGTTTTTGGGATCGATGAATGGTCTGTACATCTTTGATATCTCAAATCCCCTGTCGCCGGTTCGGGTGGGCGAATTTAATCATGCACGTGCCTGCGACCCTGTGATCGCGGACGAAAAATATGCTTATGTCACATTGAGAGAAGGCACCAATTGCGGACCCGCCCGAAATGAACTTCTGGTACTAAATGTTGAGAATCTCTCATCTCCCTCTTTGGTGAAGGCATATGATATGGGACGTCCTCATGGACTTGCTAAAGACGGCGACCTGTTGTTGATCTGCGATGGACAGTTTGGGTTGAAGGCCTTTAATGCTGCCAAACCTCACGACCTGAAATCGATTAGTACGATCGGTAATATTGACACCTATGATGTGATCGCCATGAATAAGATCGCCCTGGTAGTTGCAAAAGATGGATTGTATCAATATGATTATTCAGACGTTTCCAATATTCGTTTATTAAGCAAAATTCAGGTGCAGGATAAGCCATGAAAAAAGTAATTATAGTTTTAATGCTGTTACCTGTGCTTGCATATACGCAAAGGGACGGAGTTAGTTTTAAGAAGTGGAGTACAATTGGAAGCGTGGGATTAGTGACCGGCGAGTCGGGTAGCCGCCCGGTGTTCCAGCTTTCCAGCGGGATGAACTATCGCCAGTTTTTCACAGGAGTGGGCCTGGGATACGATAGTTATGAGTTTAATTCCATGCCCGTATTTGCTGACTTGAGATATAAGTTTGGACAGAAAATATCAGGATTTTTTTATGGTATGGCCGGATATAATTTTCCGTTTATGTCTGGTAAAACCATAGAAAATTTTAAGACCAGCGAAAGCAGGAGTGGGGGGCTATATCTTGATCTTGGCGTCGGCTGCCGAATACCGATGGGCAAGATAGACCGGCTTTTAATAAGTGCAGGCTTTAGCCAGAAAAGAATGTCACAAAGACAAACATTCCTCTATCCCTGCTTTACGGGCAACTGTGAAGAAGCTACATACAATTACGATTACAATTTTGGACGGATAACAGCCAAATTGAGTTGGGAGTTGGGATACTAGCCGGTTTTTGGTTCGCCGGTAGATAGCCGGTGACTGGATAACGGGTAAACTGAATCAACTGACGGTGGTGGTCGTTTATTTGGTGCTTAAGATAGTATCTCAACCCTCCCTTCTCGCTGCAGTGGCAAAAAATCATGCTTCAGGATTGCCGGAATCTGCCTGAGCCATTTGGTGTCCTGCATTTTTTTGCTGGTTTAATAGATTTCAATTAAATTGGATTTGAGATTGCAAACCAGAGCAAAATGCTAAAGAAGGAACGCCAAACCTTTATCCTGCACCGTGTAAACCTGCATAATAAGGTTTTATCAGTAGATCTGAGCCAGGAAATGAATGTCTCCGAGGATACGATTCGGCGGGATCTGAATGAAATGGCCCAGATGGACAAACTGATAAAAGTGCATGGCGGCGCTTTATCCAAATCATTTCACCTTTCCATAGAGTCGAACCGCTATGTTTATGCCCTGAGCGGTAAAAAATCAATCGCACAAAAAGCTGCCCAGTTAATAAAAGACGGCATGTTCGTACTTACCAGTGGTGGTACCACCATTATCGAACTGGCCAAATCCCTGCCACCAGAGCTCAAAGCAACTTTTATCACGGTTAGCTTGCCTGCAGCGTATGAGTATATCCATCACCCGAATATTGATGTAATATTCATTGGTGATAAAATCTCGAAGAGTTCACAGATCGCTATCGGTGGCGAAACCATTTCAAAGATCAAAAACATCAAGGCCGACCTGTGTTTTTTGGGCACCAACGCCATTGATGTTGAAAATGGGCTCACCGACAACGATTGGGATGTGGTAGAAGTTAAGAAAGCAATGATCGAAGCGTCCCAGAGAGTGGTTTCGCTTGCCATTGCTGAAAAACTGAACACGTTTCAGCGGATCAAGATCTGCGACCTTCGGCAGATTGATACCCTGATCACCGAGTTGGATCCCACCGACGACTCATTGCAGGCTTATGTGAAGACCGGCGTTGAAATTCTGTAAGGCGCTCTACTCCTCATTATAAAAAACAATTGATTCAATTAAAAACTGCAGTATGAAAAATCCGCTTTGTCTAAAACAGGGGAAATGGAAACCCGTCTCCATATTCCTTGTACTAATTCTTGCGTACGGTACCATTCTGGCGCAGGTCAATATCACGGGGAAGGTAACCGGACCCGACGGGAACGGATTGTCTTCGATATCTGTCATCATACGAAACACTACTATTGGCGCCACGACCGGGACCGATGGTAATTATAGTTTATCGGCTACTTTAACGCCGGGTAACTATACAGTCATATTTTCAGGCGTAGGTTACCGGACCAGAGAACAGGCGCTTTCAGTTGGAACCTCGGCGACTTACACGATAGATGCCCGGTTAGATATCGATGCACTTAGCATGGATGAGGTAGTGGTAACAGGCGTGTCGGCTGGAACAACCAAAAAGCAACTAGGTAGCTATGTGAGTACGGTAAAAGGTGATCAGCTTAACAAAGGAGCTACAGGTAATGTACTGGCTGCACTCCAGGGGAAAACAGCCGGCGCACAGATCACGCAAAACTCGGGTGACCCCGCAGGTGGAGTGTCGGTGAGGCTAAGAGGGATCAGTTCCATCAACAGTTCCTCCGAGCCATTATATATTGTAGATGGGATCATCGTTAATAATGCAACGACCCGTGTTACAAATACATCCGGTAACTATGATGGCCAATTATTTGTAGGTACGATCGGCCAAAACCGGCTGGCGGATATCAACCCTGCAGACATTGAAAGGATTGAGGTGTTGAATGGCGCTGCCGCGGCAGCGATCTATGGTTCAAGGGCAAATGCGGGAGTGGTGCAGATCTTCACCAAGAGAGGCAGCTCGGGTGCTCCCATTATTAGTTTGTCATCCAGTGTAATTGTTAGTCAATTGCGCAAATCGGTTGATGTAAACCAGGCGCCCACAAAATTTGGCGGGTCACCCGACGCGGAAACACAGGATATTCTTACTCCAGCCTGGACAACGACAACACCAGTCACCCGATACGATTATAACGATTATATCTTTCATACGGCTGTAGGCACCGATAACACCGTATCCGTGAGTGGTGGTCGCGATAAAACTAAATATTACCTCTCAGGTTCGTATTATTTTAACGAGGGTATTGTAAAAAACACCGATTTCAGAAGATTCAGTTTTCGCAGCAATATTGACCAGGAGATAAACAGCCAGCTGAGCTTTTCCCTGGGGTTGAACTATATCAACAGCGCCTCCAACGAAAAGCCGGATGGCAACTCTTTCTTCTCGCCGCTGAACTCCATTAATATCATTGGCAATTTCCACGATCTGTGGACCCGCGACGCCGTGGGTAATATTAAGGCTGTGGGCGAACGTCAGAGGGCAAACCCGGTTTCGATTATTGAGGATATAAAACAAAGGCAGGAAACCAGCCGGATACTTGCCAGCGGTGCCCTGAAATGGAGACCCATCCGCAACCTGACTCTCGACTATACCCTTGGGATCGACAACTACAACCAGAATGGTAAAACTTTTATTCCGCCATTTGCCTACCCGGTAAACCCGGGATTTTATGGCGGTGGTCTCACTCTTGACCCCGCACAAAATGGTTATGCCAGTGCCGCCAACAATAATTATTTCCAGATCAACCATGAGATCAATGCAACCTACAATGCCAGGATCACCAGCGATCTGAATTCGACCACACAACTTGGATATTCGCTCCAGTATGAAAAATCCAGCTATAGCCTGGTACAGGGCAGGGGGCTTGCACCCTTCGTAGAAGTAGCCACCGGTGCTGCTACGGCCTTACCTTCATCCGATTCCCGTGGCGAGTTATCAATCTCGGGTGCTTATCTCCAACAGAATTTTAAATATTAGAATCATTTGTTCCTGACCGGTGCTGTAAGGGTGGACGGGTCATCGGTATTTGGTGAAGATGAAAGAAATCAGGTTTATTTGAAAGGAAGTGGTAGCTATGTTCTTTCAGATGCTGAATATTGGGACGGCTCACCGATGTCATCCTGGTGGAACCTGTTCAAGCTCCGCCTGGCTTATGGTGAATCCGGCAACCTTACCGGTATCGGGCCGTATGAAAGATTTAATTCTTATTCCAGCATTGCTTTCCTTGGTAAAACATCTTTTTTCTCCAGTTCCACACTCGCCAATACAAGGGTGAAGCCGGAGCGTCAAAAAGAAATTGAATTCGGTACGGACCTGGGCTTTATGGATAATCGCATCGGCGTACAGTTCAATTACTATATCAAGAAGGTGGATGACCTGCTTATTAGTCGTGTCATCGCACCTACAACAGGATTCTCCAGTCTG
>JAEYVW010000477.1 GCA_023429365.1 Bacteroidota bacterium | reverse complement strand
CCCACGCGGACAAGCATAGGATAAATCACCAGGGTGTAGGTGTCTTTCATTCCATACCTTACAAAACAACTTGAGTAAATCTTTTCAAAATGATTCTCGTCGTAAGACATTCCCGCAGCGATCAATTGCGAGATATAATATTCAGTTTTTGCGGCAGTATCAATCCGTTCACTGGTCGTTTTGTTTACCAGTTCGAAAAGCTTTTTATCCGGCATTTCACAGAGTTCCGACACCCTGTACCCGGAACCGGAAAGACTTACTATATTTAACAACCGACGTAATTGTGTGCTATCATAATACCGTGTATTTCCTTCAGAACGGTTTGGTTTCAGGGCATCGTAGCGCTGCTCCCAAATACGAATTGTATGTGCTTTAATACCCGAATACCGGGCCAGCTGGGAGATTGAAAATAAGTCCATGTTTAAATTTATAATATATTATCTATACAATCCAAATAAATATTTCCCCGAAACCAAACCTTTTCTGATGAGACATCTATGGGTGGTTATGGTAATAGCACGCGATCTATGATATGAACAACTCCATTTCTTGCCATGATATTCGTGTTAGTGATATTGGCCTTAAGACCTGCATTCCCGCTACCGCTTATGGATGGAGTACCTGAAATACTAATTGTAGTGCTTCCGCCTGCCAGCATGGCAAGCGAGCCATTAGCGAGATCTGATGAAAAAGCACGTCCGGGTACAACGTGGTATTTCAACACCGCTACCAGCGTTGGCACGGGCACTTCATTGATATCATTCAGTCCCAGCGCCTGCAGCAGTTGGGTGAATGCAGCGTTCACCGGCGCAAAAACTGTCAGGCGACCGGTCTGTAGGGCTGTGATTAATGAGGGATCCCCTCCAGCGCCATTGCTCGCTCTCAGTACTGCTTTTACCAGTGAGTCAAGTCCCAAACCTGCAGTTTGAACTGTTGCCACCAGGTCACCACCCGCTGGCATCAATACTTTTTCAATCCGGTGTATGACCCCGTTAGAAGCATTGATATCCGCCTGTTCCACGCGGATCCCGTTCACAAACACTCCAGATGAATTCCGGGTCACAAATACTGAGTCACCATTAGCCGTGATCACTTTTTCATTGGGTCCTGCAGGCACATTCGCCGCCAGCACTTTACCACTCAGGGCATGATATAAAAGAATGTTCTCAACTTGTTGGGGTGACAGACTACCGAGTACGGCAGGAGAAATACCCGATGCAGTGAAAGCAGCGTTGTCAGGAGCAAAAACAGTAAAAGGCCCGTCGCTGCTGAGTGTGGCCTGCAGGTTCGCTTTAATCACTGCGGACTCGAGCACACTAAAGTCATCATTGGCTACCACCGTTTCGGTGATCGTCCGTTCTGCCACCATATTGTTGTCATCCTTATCACAACCGGTCATTGCAACCAGTAAAACGAAAGAAACCCCGATAGCCCTAAGGCTAAGATCTTTTTGACGTAACATAATTTGTTTTTTTTAAATGAATAATTTTTAAGAAAACCTATTAACCTCCTGGTTCTTCTAACCGAAACGCCGGCGATCATTATAACCACTCTGGTGTGCTTTTGTTTAAATTTTATTCAATTTGTTTAAACACAAGAATGGGGCCAATTTTTTTTGATTTGCCGGGAAGGCAAAAAAAAATTGCCCCACCGGGGGCAATTACCGTTCTGAACTCACAAACGGATCAGGAGATAGTGATCTTACGGGGCGGCTTTGGCCTTGCCTCTTCCTTCTTGGGAATCGACAGGCGCAACACACCATTTTCATACCGGGCATTAATGTTTTCGGCATCTACCACGTCTTTGGGCAGTGTAAAGGAGCGTTGAAAAGATTGATAACTAAACTCCCTGCGGGTGAACTTCTCATCAAATTTTTCTTCTTCCTGCAGGGAAGATTCAGAACTGATGGTGAGCAGGTTCCCATCAAGCTCCACTCTGAAATCATCTTTTTTCATACCGGGTGCGGCCATCTCCACCTCAAAATCATCTGCCCGTTCTTTGATATTCACGGCAGGGATCGTTGTACCCGTGTTTGAAAAATTAGATTCGCCCCAGTTTAGAAATTCCCTGTTGAAAAACTCGTTGAAAAGATCAGGGATGTTGTTTAAGAATTTTCCGTTTCTTTTTACAAGTGACATAATTACCTCCTTTAATTTGAGTTAAGGAAATATTTACATCCGGCCTTTTTCAAGGAATGTGCCAGCGGAATCAGGACGATTTTGCTGCGAATTTTTGTCAGCGAATATTGTCAGAATTTCTTTTTCTACGGGTAGGGCTGAAAAAAAATCAGTTACATGGCGGTTGCGTAGAATTCGGCTGCATTTAACTTTTCATTTCAATAACTTCGCGGGCATATGAAACTGGCTTATTATCCTTTCGAATTAAAATTTCGTCACCCGTTTACTATTTCTAAAGGTACGAAAACCCACCAGCCCACCCTTATTGTGGAACTGGAACACTTTGGCATAAAAGGTTATGGTGAAGCACCCGCAATCAACTATTATAATATCACGGTAGAGAAAATGATCGAAGACCTGGAAGCAAAGCGATCGATGATCGAAAAATTCTCTTATACCGAACCTGACCGATTCTGGCATTACCTGCATCACCTGTTGCCACAAAACCCATTCCTGGTATGCGCCCTCGATATAGCCTCCTGGGATATTTATGGAAAGATGCAAAACAAAAAGCTCCATGAGATCTGGAAAGCCGATACC
>JAEYVW010000090.1 GCA_023429365.1 Bacteroidota bacterium | reverse complement strand
TTTTCCATGAGATAGGTCTCGACCGGGTAATTTGCCGCTGCCTGCAATAACATCCGGCCCAATTGACCGCCACCCAGAATACCGATTTTTTGCATGGCGCAAAGATAGGGAGCGGGGGGCTTGCATGGAGTAGGCGTTTTTAAAAAGCGGGAGGTGGCGTCCGGGGATAAAATTTGGGGTCAGACACTTAAAGCTTCTGACATCTAGTAACACAAATCCCGGAGAAAGCCAAAGAAAAACACCAGGCTGAAACGCTTCTTTCCCGAGCCCGGTTTACAAGCCTAGTCAGACACTTAAAGCTTCTGACATCTAGTAGCCCAAAATCCCGATAAAACCATGAGTAAAACACGAACCAGAAACGTTTTTTCATAAAGACCGACTTTTATAACAAGTCAGATACTTAAAGCTTCTGACATCTAGTAGCTCAAATTCCTGGGAAAACCATGAGTAAAACACGGACTTTAAAGTTTTTTTATTAATGCCGGTTTCTAGAACAGGTCAGACATTTTATGCTTCTGACATCTAGTAGCTCAAACTCCTGGGAAAACCATGAGTAAAACACGGACTTTAAAGCTTTTTTTATTGATGCCGGTTTCTAGAACAGGTCAGACACTTTATGCTTCTGACATCTAGTAGCTCAAATTCCTGGAAAAACCATGAGTAAAACACGGACAACAAATGTTTTTTTCCGAGACTGGTTTCGTCGCCTGGTCTGACACTCCATCCTCTTAAAGTCGGCACGCTTCATCGTTATACTTACCAATGTTACTTCGAACTTGCAATTGGAAAATAAAACAGTTTCCAACCTTTTTCTATCTTTGTATTTTCTATGCGACCCGACTTTCCATATAAACGCTTCCCCGATCAGCGCAGCAATTTCAACCTGCTGATGGACACCCTTGCCATGGACTCCGTGTGCAAATAATAGTCATATCCACTCAGATTCCCGCATACTGTTTTACTTTTAATTATAACGAAAGCTTTATACCATGTCATCGACTCTAGCAACAAATACAAAACCTGATACGTCAACTGATTTTCTTCCACTAGAAGGCACCGATTATGTAGAGTTCTATGTTGGCAATGCCAAACAGGCCGCTCATTATTACTTGTCGGCATTTGGATTTCAGCCCCTGGCTTATGCAGGGCCCGAAACCGGCGTGCGCGACAGGGCGAGTTATGCGGTTCGGCAGCATAAACTAACTTTTGTGCTGACAACACCCCTACGCCCCGATAATCCCCTGGCCGACCATGTCTATAAACATGGTGATGGAGTGAAAGCCCTTTCGCTTCGCGTCAGCGACGCGAAAAAAGCCTGGGAGGAAACGATAAAACGCGGAGCAAAGAGCTATTTAGAGCCACAACGGCTCACTGATGATGATGGTGAAGTGGTGATGAGCGGCATTCATACTTACGGAGATACCGTGCACCTATTTATAGAGCGTAAAAACTACAAGGGTGCATTCATGCCCGGTTACAGGCCCTGGAGTCTTCCACATTTTAAAACCAACGATACCGGTTTATTATATGTCGACCATTGCGTCGGAAACGTCGACTGGAATGGCATGAATCCCTGGGTGAAATTTTATGAGGACGTGATGGGGTTTAAAAACATTCTCAGTTTCGATGACGAGGATATTTCAACCGAATATTCTGCATTGATGAGTAAAGTGATGAGCAGTGGGAATGGTTTTGTAAAATTCCCGATCAACGAACCGGCAGAAGGAAAGAAGAAATCCCAGGTAGAGGAGTTTCTGGAGTTTTATAATGGGGAAGGAGTACAGCATGTGGCCCTTGCAACAAATGACATCGTGACAACGGTTAAAGACCTGATGAGCCGGGGTGTGGAATTCCTCCAGGTGCCAACCACTTATTACGATGACCTGCTCAACCGGGTAGGGAAAATCGACGAAGACATAGAACCTCTCAAAGAACTGGGTATTCTCGTCGACCGTGATAACGAGGGATACCTGCTACAATTGTTCTCTAAACCAGTTCAGGACCGGCCAACTCTGTTCTTTGAAATTATCCAGCGAAAAGGTGCAAAAAGCTTTGGAAAGGGGAATTTTAAAGCGCTGTTTGAAGCCATTGAAAGAGAACAGGAAGCAAGGGGCAACTTATAAATACCTGGTATTAATACCGGCGCAATTGTTGCCATTACAAAGTACGATTCCGGGCCGGGATTACAGGGTTTACCAGAGGTTGTTAAATTTTATCCAGACCATGTGGATATCGGTTCGGACTTCGGGGTGATGGCCTTATCTTTACAAATATCAATTCCGAGGAAATAAATCAGATTATCAATCGTTAAAGTCATTAGGTCTGCAGTATGAAAAACCTCATTACATCCCTGGCATGCGTATTAGGCTTTGGTGTTGCAGCAACGGCACAGCTTTCCTACAGGGGAGGATCATCTAACACATCCTTTATTGATTATCAAAAGACATTTACACGGCCTGACGAATCATTCCGTCGGAAAGAAGACACACTACAAAAACAGTTCGAGGCTAAAAACCTGGAATGGCCGGCGAAATACATTTATATCCGTTCTTTCAAATATGACAGCCAGCTGGAAGTATGGGTAAAAAATGATATAAAAGATCAGTTTCAACTTTTCAAGACATACAAAGTTTGTGCACTTGCAGGTACCCTGGGTCCAAAAAGACTGGAGGGAGATTACCAGGTACCCGAAGGCTTTTATTATATCAACGAATTCAACCCGCGCAGCCAGTATTATTTATCACTGGGTCTGAACTACCCGAATCTGTCAGACCGTATTCTCAGTGATTCTCTACGACCCGGTGGTGCTATTTATATACATGGCAGTTGCGTTACGGTAGGATGTATTCCGCTTACTGACAAACAAATTGATGAAGTATATATCCTAGCCGCTCACGCCAAAAACCAGGGCCAGGATTATATACCGGTACATATTTTTCCGATTCGTTATAATGTAACCCGTAGTGTGCGATATTTTGAAAATTTTGCCAAAGGCGATGATGAGTTGATAAAATTCGCATCAAGGCTTGAAGGAGCTTTCAACTATTTTGAAAAGCACAAGCAATTGCCCGTGGTGCTGATTAACGATAAAGGTGAGTATACAATAAGTGGTGCACCTGGCAATAAAGAAGCGGCACCTAAAAAGGTCAAGAGGCCGCCAATGGTACATCGCACCAGGAACATTACCGGCATGACTGAAGCGGTGCATTCCTGGCCGGAATTTCCAGGGGGAGGTAAAGAATTCATGGCTTATCTTGATAAACTTGGTAAGGAAATGGTTGAGTTTCTGCCCGAGGATGTCATTAAAGCATACGTGCAGGTAGAATTTATCATCGACAAAGACGGAACGCCAACCAATTTCAAAGTTTTAAAAGGCATGAAAGATGGTGAGTTTAATGATATTCTCATCAATCGACTGGAAAAAATGCCCGAATGGAAACCCGCCCTCCTGCATGATAAACCAGTACCGAAAAAGATGGTACAAACAGTTACTATCGTTGGGGACGCAAGCTAGTTGTCAATATTCTTAATAAGGACCTACACAATTCGTAGAATCACGATTCTGCATAAACTACCTGTACGGTTTCACGGGTCTGTTGTTTCAACAGTATCTTCTTCTCCTTAACAAGTCTATCCAGGTCATCTTCCGTATAATGTCTGATGGTGAGAAGCGAAAGGTTTTTCGTGACCTGCACATCAAATATATCTGATGCACCAAGCGCCAACGATTCAATTTTTTCAGCATGATCGTCAAATACACAAAGCAAACTAATGGCGCCGTTCTGGGTAAGGTTTGGCTTTAATTTTAATTCCCCAAATAGTCGAAATAACTGGGTGGTATGATGATCGCCAACAAAAGAAAAATCTTTAGACAAAAGCTCTATCAGGACCTGGTTTTCCTTTAATACAATAATCGGAGGAAGTTGGTTGAGTTTTTGGTTATGAATAACCGTACCTGGCAGTGCCGGATCCAGGAAACATTTTACATACAAAGGAATATTTTTATTCTGCAGTGGTTTAATGGTCTTAGGGTGAATGACCTGCGCACCATAATAGGCCATCTCGATCACTTCTGTATAATTTAGCTCAGGAATGGGTTGAGCATCGGGAAACTGCTTCGGGTCAGCATTCATCACACTTTCTACATCCTTCCAGATTGTTTGACTTTCCGCATCCAGCATACTGGCGAAAACCGAGCCTGAGTAATCACTGCCTTCGCGACCCAGGGTGGTACTTTCATTTTCATCTGTCGCACCAATAAAACCCTGTGTAAGCACAATATCAGTTTGAGAAAACAGGGGTTTTACTTCGGACTGAACCTTATTATTCGTAAAACTCCAATCTATTCCAGCATCACGGAAATTATCATCAGTACGGAAGATATCCCGCACATCGAGCCATTTGTTACTGATCCCTATCTCGTTTAGGTAATGACTGATAATGGCAGTAGATAGCAATTCACCGACGCAAACCACCTGGTCGTAATAGTAATCGAAATTCCTGACCGGCTGATCGTGTAAGAGCCATTCAACTTCTGTAAAAAAATCAAGTAATTGCTGCTCACAGGCCCGCGAGTGCGTAACCAGTAAATAATTGGCGGTGGTCAGGTGCTGCCGCTTTACCTGGTCAAACAGCTGAAGGGCTTCTTCCTTTTTATTATCAAAAAAAGCATGCACTACCTTTTCCAGTGCATTGGTGGTTTTACCCATGGCAGAAATAACGACCAGCAATTTTTCGCCAGGATATTGTTTTAATATATCACCCACTGCCTTGATCCTTTCTACACTATTTACGGAGGCGCCGCCAAATTTGAAGACTTTCATTCTCTTGCTTAATACCTAATTTAATAAGGCTGCAAATGTCGTTAAAAACTGCATCCCGCGGTGTGCCTGCTACACGAAGCCTTCCTGTTTTCCGCATTACACCTTACATTTGTTAGCATTTCAAACCACTATGATGAATATTAACCGGAAGATACTTACGCTCGATGAATTTACGATCCAGCAACTTCGTCATATACCCCATGCGACAGGTGAACTTAGTAGCCTGCTTCGCGACCTGGGCCTGGCGGCCAAGCGGGTTAATGTTGAAGTAAACAAAGCCGGGCTAGTTGATATTTTAGGGGATGCAGGAAGTATCAATGTCCAGGGTGAAGACGTTAAGAAACTCGATGTGTATGCCAATGACCAGTTCACCGGCGTATTGCAGCATGGTATCAGCTGCGCAGGTATTGGAAGCGAGGAACTAGATGATCACGTGGTTTTTGATGACCCCGTTAGCAGGAACTCAAAATACGTCTGCATGTTTGACCCCCTGGATGGGAGTGGTAATATTGATGTGAATGTTTCGATCGGGACAATATTTGGCATTTACCGCAGGGTATCCAAACAGGGATCACCAGCCACCCTGGAAGACTTTTTACAAAAAGGCACCCAGCAGGTGGCCGCGGGATATATTGTTTACGGATCGTCGACCATGCTGGTATACGCCACCCGAAGAGGTGTGAATGGCTTTACGCTGGATCCATCCATCGGTGAGTTTACACTAAGTCATCCTGATATTAAATGCCCGCCCGCCGGAAAGATATATTCAGTAAATCACGGTAATTTTTTCAAGTACGAAAAAGGCGTGCAGCATTATATTGATCTTTGCCAAAAAAAGGAAAAAGATACCGGTGGTCCTTACACACAGCGGTATATTGGCAGCATGGTATCTGATGTTCACCGCAACCTTATCAAGGGCGGTATATTTATGTACCCGGGCACTACCGACAAACCGTTGGGCAAACTGCGCCTGATGTATGAATGCAACCCTTTTGCTTTTATCGTAGAAGTAGCCGGTGGGAAAGCCACCGATGGCAGGCAACGTATACTTGATATTCAACCTACGGAACTCCACCAGCGTACCCCGATGTTTATCGGCAGCCGGGACATGATGGAAGAACTGGACAATTCGATTAAAATGCATGAAGTATGAGCTTCGATCCGGTAGAGATAATAGATTATGATGAAGTTTATCACGATGATTTCAAAAACCTGAACCTTGAATGGCTCCAGGGATATCATCTATGCGAATCTCACGACCTGGCTGTGCTCAACAACCCAATTGCTACGATCATCAACCGGGGTGGATATATCTGGCTGGCGAGGTCGGGCGACAATATCATTGGATCGGCAGCGCTGATGAAGAATAGCGAACATGAGTATGAACTTGCAAAAATGTCGGTCAGCCCTGCGCATCGTGGTCGCGGCATCAGCAAACTATTGATTGAAGCCTGCCTGGCTAAAGCAAAGGAGTTAGGTGCGAGTAAGATCAGCCTGTTTTCGAATCATCAGCTGGTAACCGCATTGAAACTATATGAGAAATATGGATTTCAATACGTAGAAGTCAAAGATTCTCCATTCGAAACCGCTGACGTTAGAATGGAATTGGTTTTATAGTATCAGCTGAGACTGCGTCTCTGTCTAAGCCTTTTTACATAAATTGCTCTCCATGGGACAAAACACGATCATC
>JAEYVW010000352.1 GCA_023429365.1 Bacteroidota bacterium | reverse complement strand
TCAACCAGCGTATCATTTCTAAAGGCTGGGAAAAAGTAATCCAGTTTATCGATATACGTGGATATGGTTCCTGGGGTGAGTGGAATAGTTCAAGCCTGGTAAATCATACTAATGAATATCCTGCCGGCACTTTCCCCACAGCCGCATCATTGAAAAAGATCGTCGACACGCATACAAAGGGTTTCCCCAATTTCCCGCTGGTAGCGATGATCGCGGCATTTGATGCCAACCTGCTGGGTATTGTCAACAACCCGCCTGAGATCGCGCATTATATCCTGACCACGCGTAACAACTGGGGTCCTATTGGCTGGAGACGTGATCAGTGGGGTGCTACAGATCAGTACCTGAAAGATTATCTTGAAAATAACAACCGTTCATACAATGGTGTCGTGCTGAAAAACCTGATCATGGAAAGGTGGAAAACTGCACCGATCACTGGTGAGCCCGCTCCTTTCAGCAATGATATGGCCGATCTTGAAAGACAAGTAAGGTTGTACCACGCTACTTCTTTTGGAAATGGTAACTATGGAAACACGCCCAACACTACTGTGAGATCCAGGGTTAGGGCTGCTTCAAAAGCTACAGGATACCGCTTTAAGATCATCAACGGTGAATACCCGTCAAGCATCAAGAGAAAAGTTGCGTTTAATATCAGAACGAATTGGCAGAACGTAGGTCTTGCACCAACTTATGAAAACTGGGATGTAGTATACGAACTACAAACCAGCACCGGTGAAGTTAAATGGACAGGCAAGTCAACAAAGGCAATGAAACTGTTCTTACCTGCTACATCCGGTAGTGTAACTACAGATAAGTTTGTAGTACCTGCAACAGTTCCCGCCGGAACTTACAAACTGGTAGTTCGTGTGAAAGATCCTAATAATTACAGGCCCAACATTCAACTAGCCATTAATGGAAAAAATGCTGATGGAAGTTATACCATTGCATCAAGCATTGCGGTGAAATAACTCTCCCGGTTTTTATCCATAATATCCTAATAAAGTCCATAACCACCATAGCATGCCGCTATGGTGGTTTTTTTATAGCAGGAACGCAGCTAACAATCTTCGACGTTAATATGATGTGTGTAAGATGAGTTATTCACTTTTTCAGTCGAGGAGCTTTGCTTTTTAAACAATTAGATATGCGTGATTTTTTAATTGATTACTGTTAACAGATTTCTGCACAGTTATTGAATATGGGGAGAAAATTCAATACCCTATGACAATCAAACGCATGTTGCTACGCAACAAATCCGTTATTGCATTGGCTACCTATGCCCTTTTGCTAATAAGTAGTTGTACCAAGGAAGAGGAACTCTCTTACGAGGACGCTCATCCTCCCGGTAATTTACCAACTGATACGATCGGAGTCAATCCTCCCGACAGTACACCACCGGTAACCAATCCACCTGATACCACGCCTCCGGCTACTAACCCGCCGGATACTACTACACCTCCGTCGACAACACCTCCACCAACAACAAATCCACCGGATACAACAACGCCTCCACCAACAACTACACCACCACCGACCACAACGCCTCCGCCGACAACTACACCTCCTCCGTCTGTTCCTCCGCCGACAGAGACACCGGTTACCTTGTCGCCTTTCAGCTTTACTGAAATACCTTTTAGCAACCCTGACCTGGTGAACCCCGGTCGCGGTGCCGAGCAATGGCATAACGCGGTTGAAGTGAACGTGCCTACGGAAGGTGTGAACACTACGCCTTATGATGTGTATCATCGTTTCGTGTGGACAAGGCTTGAAGGCGCTACACAGGGCTCTTACAACTGGAGCTATTTTGACGGACTCGTCAACGCGGCCATCCAGAGAAAACAAAAAATGTCTTTTGGTATCATGACCTCATATCCAGAGGGTACGACCAACGAAGGACTTGCTTCTTTCGATGGTGGTTATGCAGCCTATCCGCAATACCTGCACAATATGATGCAACAGGAATCGGTGAAAGACTGGAGAACCGGCAGTACCTGGACGCCAAATTATAATTCACCGAATTACCTGACGAGATTACTGGCCCTGCACCAGGCACTGAACAGCCATATTGAATCCGCATCATACAATGGTGTCCGTTACCGGGATGTGATCCAGTATATCGATATCCGTGGTTATGGTTCCTGGGGCGAATGGAACAGTTCAAGCCTGGTGAATCATACCGATGAATACCCATCAGGAACATTTCCAACTGTCGCCACTTTCAAAAAGATCGTAGATGCACATACAAAGGGATTTCCCAATTTCCCGCTGGTAGCGATGATCGCTGCATTTGATGCGAACTGGCTGGGTATTGTCAACAATCCACCGGAGATCGCGCATTATATTCTCACTACCCGCAACAACTGGGGACCTATCGGCTGGAGACGTGACCAATGGGGCGCTACAGACAGTTACCTGAAGGACTATCTCGAGTTCAACAACCGTTCATTTAATGGTGTTGTGTTCAAGAACCTGATCATGGAGAGGTGGAAGACAGCGCCGATTACCGGTGAGCCCGCTCCGTTTAGTAATGATATGGCCGACCTCGAGCGCCAGATCAGGTTATACCACGCCACGTCTTTTGGTAACGGTAATTATGGTAATACACCCAATGGTACGGTGAGAGAAAGAGTAAGGGCGGCATCCAAAGCATCTGGTTATCGATTCAAGATCACCAGCGGTGAAGCGCCTAAAAAGATCACGCGCAACAGTTCCTTTACCATCAATACCATGTGGCAGAACGTAGGTCTTGCGCCTACTTATGAAAACTGGGATGTTGTATTTGAATTACAAAACAGCAGTGGTAATGTAGTCTGGACGGGCAAGTCGAAGAGAGTCCTGAAACTATTCCTACCCGCAACCAGTGCCAGCAAGACCACCGACAATTTCACGATCCCAACTTCTGTGTTGCCTGGTACCTACAAGCTTGTGGTACGTATAAAAGATCCTAACAATTACCGGCCGAATATCCAACTGGCGGTAAATGGCAAAAACAGTGATGGCAGTTATACCATCTTTACAGGCGTAGAAGTAAAATAAGGATTTGCCCTATTTGAAAACGAAGGCTGTCCCGAATGTGGGGCAGCTTTTTTTGTGATCTGGACCCCTATGTTATACATGTTGAATGAGGTTGAATGTGGTTGAATGTTGTTGAATGTTGTTTTATATGGTTTAATATCGTATGACGACATTAAACAATCTTCATCAATTTTTAACAATGTTCAACTGCTATTCAATCATAACCGATCATAATAATCATAAAAATCTGCGTACCCTATTCTTTGAACCTGGAGAGTCTTCGTAAATGGGACCGGGGAACACGGATTGTCATGATGGTCATGATTTATTATGATCGATTCTGCTATGTAAAAATCATAACAGATCATAATAATCATAAAAATCCGCGTGCCCTGTTCTTCGTACCAAAGAGTCTTCGAAACAGGGACCGGGGAACACGGATTGTCATGATGGTCATGATTTATTATGATCGATTCTGCTATGCAAAAATCATAACAGATCATAATAATCATAAAAATCCGCGTGCCCCATTCTTCGAACCAAAGAGTCTTCGAAACAGGGACCGGGGAACACGGATTGTCATGATGGTTGTGATTTATTAAGATCGATTCTGCTATGTAAAAATCATAACAGATCATAATAATCATAAAAATCCGCGTGCCCTGTTCTTTGAATTTGGAGAGTCTTCGTAAAATGGGACCGGGGAACACGGATTGTCATGATGGTTATGATTTATTAAGATCGATTCTGCTATGTAAAAATCATAACAGATCATAATAATCATAAAAATCCGCGTGCCCCATTCTTCGAACCAAAGAGTCTTCGAAACAGGGATCGGGGAACACGGATTATCATGATGGTCATGATTTCTTATGATCAGAACCCTGTTTTCTAATTGTTGAAAAGTAGTTGAACGTGGTTGAATATGGTTTAATATTGAAAGACGACATTAAAACAATCTTCAACAATGTTCAACAATGTTCAACCTCACTAGCGTAACATAGATTCCTGATACCCAGCACGGCATTATTTTTAATAATGTTTTTGCCCAAAAACAAAATTCCTTTATTTTTGCCGCCCATTGGCCCCGTAGCTCATCCCGATAACTATCGGGAGAATAGAGCATCCGGAGCGGATGGCAGAAAAAAAGATTGGCCCCGTAGCTCAACTGAATAGAGCATCTGACTACGGATCAGAAGGTTTCAGGTTTGAATCCTGACGGGGTCACAAGAATTCATATTAAATATCAAAGTCGCTCAGAAAATAAAGTTTGAGCGACTTTTCTTTATTTAAGGACTCCCTGAACCTCACCTCAGGCAAACCAGTTTTCTCCCAATATCATCTGATTCTGTCCAGCGGATCCGCGATCAGCCATCGAGACATGTGATCATTTTATCGAGTGTATTGTCTTGCATGAGGAAAATGATTGCTTTAAAATTAAGGATTCAATAGTTTAAAGCCCGCTACCGCGTCTGGCATATTTTTTATGACAGGTACTAACTACATATATAATACAAAACCCACAAGTATGAAGAGAGCCGAAAAATCGACGACCAACGGGCACAGCCGCCAGGACCTGGTACAAGTGCCAATGCTCACTAATTTTTTCTATGACCAGCTCAAAGACCTTTATTGGGCGGAAAAGCAGCAGGCCAAAACGCTGGTAAAAATGAAAAAGGCCTCATTTTCCGATGAACTTTGCATGGCGCTCGAAGCACACCTTGAAGAAACAAAGCAACATGCCCTCAGGCTAGAAAAAGTATTCGGACTTATTGGTCTCAGACCACAAACAAAAAGATGTGAAGGAATGGCGGGACTGGCAAAAGAAGCGGAGACAATTATCGCTGAAACCGAGGATGGTACTGCCACCCGTGATGTGGGGCTTATCATGATCTCCCAAAAGATCGAACACTATGAGATCGCCGCCTATGGTTCCCTGCACCAACTGGCACTCACACTGGAATTTGACCAGGTGGCCGGACTGCTGGAATCATCACTGGCAGAAGAAAAAGAAATTGATAAAGAACTTACTTCAATCGCCAAAACACATGTGAACTACGACGCCATGGAAGAGATTTAAACCTGGATTTCGCAAAGCAGTCTCCTTAAATACATACTAAACAGCTAATTATAAATGGCCTGCGCAGGTTGGGGCACAATATTGGCTTAACTTTGGACACCATTCACTTTCTCTCACTAAAAGCCAATGTTTGAATATGGCGGATCAAAGGAAAAAGCAACAACCCGATCTCTTTGAAATGCTACCGCAGGCTATTGCTAAGTTCAAAAAGAATGTGATTGAACCTTTTTTCACAATCGGTGGCAATGGACTGGATGAAAGCCTACCA
>JAEYVW010000343.1 GCA_023429365.1 Bacteroidota bacterium | reverse complement strand
CCCATATTATGAAACACCTTCTGCACATCTTCATCCTGCTCCAGTCGCTCGATCAGTTTGCTGACATCTTCTGCCTGTTCATCGCTGACCGGTACCGTAGTGGAAGGTATCCATTCGAGTTCGGCGCTTATAGGAGTTAGGCCCTTGTCTTCAAGGGCTTTTTGCATATTGCCAAAATCGGTAAAGCCCGCCCTGATCACCTGGATATCCTCTCCATTCTCA
This sequence comes from Bacteroidota bacterium, assembly GCA_023429365.1. GTDB lineage: Bacteria > Bacteroidota > Bacteroidia > Chitinophagales > Chitinophagaceae > Terrimonas_B. The sequence goes on along the minus strand of JAEYVW010000343.1, from coordinate 5,250 downwards.
CCGGTGCTTTCTCCCAATTCTTCCAGGCCGTAGTCGATCAGTTCAAGTTCCAGTTCTTCAGCATTTAATCCTTCTGGCTTCAACTTGAAAACACCCATTTTTTTGAACTGGAATGCCACGCTTCCGCTATTACCGAGTGCGCCGCCTCCTTTATTAAAATGTGATTTTACGTTGGCAACGGTTCTTACATGGTTGTCGGTAGCGGTTTCTACCAGGATGGCAACCCCATGTGGGCCATAACCTTCATACAGGATCTCTTCATAATTATCCATCTCCTTACCCTGCGCACGCTTGATAGCAGCCTCTACACGGTCTTTGGGCATATTGACCGCCTTGGCATTTTGAAAACAACGGCGTAGCGCGGGATTGGTTGCCGGATCGGGTCCACCGGCTTTTACAGCAATGACAATCTCTTTGCCGATCCGAGTAAACTGCTTCGCCATACGATCCCAGCGGGCAAACATCGTCGACTTGCGTACTTCAAAAATCCTTCCCATCGTAGATAATAGTGTTTAAATTTTGATTGCTATGATTTGGTCGGGTTGCAAATTTAGGATAATGACCTAAAACGAAAAAGGGACGATACTTAGAAGTGTCGTCCCTTTTCGGTAATTATAAACTGTGTTTATTTTATTTTGACATTAATTTTTTCAAAAACAATACCAGGTGTATTGCTGCAAATACCAGCGAGATATAAAGCAGTGTTCTATCTGCATCGAAACCAACAGCTACCTGGTGCAAGAAGCCTGCGAGAATCAGCAGGGCGGCGAGTGCCAACCCGGTATAATTGGCGATCCGCAGACCTTTTCTGTTGCTTGAGCCATCACCCAGGTGACTGTTCTTAGCACCATAAACCAGGTAAATATCAAGACCGATCAGCATCCATACCAGTAGGCGGATCCAGGTATCCATGGGAAGGAATACCATCATAAACAAACAGGTGGCGATTCCGAGAATGGGTACCAGCGGCACCAGTGGTGTACGGAATGCCCTTGGTATCTCAGGCATTTTTTTACGCATAACCAGGATACCAATACAAACCAGGATAAAGGCGAAAAGTGTTCCGATACTTGTCATTTCCCCAACGACACGTGCAGGTACGAAAGCGGCAAATGCGCTTACGAACAACATGAACAAAAGATTGTTTTTGGCAGGTGTTTGTGTTTTGGGATTAACACTGGAGAATATCTTTGGAATCAAACCATCTTTACTCATGCTATAGAAAACACGGCTTTGTCCCATCAGCATCACCAGGATCACAGAAGCGTAACCAGCGAGGATTGCTACAATGATCGCCCTGTTCAGCCATGGATAATCCGGCTGAATTACACCAGCAGCATCAGGCTGACCCATATGCTCGATTGCAACAGCAACAGGGGCGATTGCATCAGAAGGATCAGCGCCCAGGAAAGTTTTGTAGTTGGCAACACCGGTCATGACATGCGCAAACAATAAATATAAAACCGTACAGATAGCCAGTGAACCCAGGATACCTATCGGCATGTTTCTTTTTGGATTCTTGGTCTCCTGTGCTGCCGTACTCACTGCGTCAAATCCGATGTACGCAAAGAATACGATAGCCGCTGCGCGGATTACACCACCCATACCGTGGTTGAAGAAGCTTTCATGACCAGGTTCGGTAGAAGGGATCAGGTAAGGATCATAATTGCTTGAATCAATATACTGCCATCCGAGTATGATAAATGTCAGAACCACAGCTACCTTCAGGAATACGATGATCGCGTTGACAAAGGCGCTTTCCTTGGTGCCTTTTATAAGTAACAGGCTCATCAATACTATGATAAACACAGCGGGGAGGTTAATGATCCCGCCATCCCAGGGTCCAACGATCAGCTCCTGTGGTAATGTGATGTCAAAGCCTTTTAAAAATTTAACGAGGTATCCGCTCCAGCTAATGCCCACGGTAGCGGCACCAACTGCATATTCCAGTACAAGATCCCAACCGATGATCCAGGCAATAAACTCTCCCATCGTAGCATACGAATAGGTATAAGCACTACCGGCAACCGGTATCATGGATGCGAACTCAGCATAACACAATCCCGCGAAAAGGCAACCCAATGCAGCAACAACAAAAGAAATAGTAATAGCCGGTCCTGCATGGTTAGCGGCGGCCATACCGGTGATGGAAAAAAGCCCGGCTCCTATAATGGCACCGATTCCTAATGCCACCAGTCCTGCCCCTCCTAAAGTTCTCTTAAGTGTGTGTGTGCCTGTTTCTTCTGCCTCATTCAACAGGGCGTTCATGGGCTTTCTGACGAATAAACTCATAAGTAGATTAATTGTGGTTTTGCGTTTTCTCTAAGCAAGAGGACTAAAAATAGGTGGAAAAATAGGGATTTCTGCCAATAATGAACAAAAAGATTTATTAACGGTTTGGCCCTAAACCAATTCGGGTAAATTGCAGAAATTTAAAAGTAAACCTTTAGTTTTGAGGCTTTACCATAGCATGTTATATGAATAAACGAAAGGCCGGACTGCTTTCACTCTTCCTGTTTACCGTCGTTGCAATCATTCATTTTCTTTCCCTGAAAAATTGGGTAAGTATCCCGGACAATATACTTGCCATCTCCCGTTGGATATTTGTTGGCAGCCTGGTTTTATTTGCCGTTTATAAACGTTCACTCACAACCTGGATACTTGTTGCCATGGCCATGGGTGTGGAGATTGGACTTGATTTCAGAGAATTCTCGCAAAATCTTTCTTTTCTTAGTACCATATTCCTTCGCCTGGTAAAGACGATCGTGGCTCCATTACTCTTTGCGACCCTGGTTGTAGGTATTGCCAGCCATTCCAACCTGAAACAGGTGGGTCGTATGGGATGGAAGTCACTTTTATATTTCGAGATTGTGACCACCATCGCGCTGGTGCTGGGCCTGGTCTTTATCAATATTACCAAAGCCGGTATGGGTATTGAAGTGCCTGAGGGTCTTTTAAAGGAGTTGCCCGAACCTGTTGTAAAGACCTGGAAGGATCATATAATAGATATCTTCCCTGAAAATATTATTAAATCCATATACGAGGGCAATGTATTGCCTATCGTCGTGTTTAGCGTAATCTTCGGGATTGCGCTGGCATTGCTAAATGAGCAGAAGAAAAAGCCGATGCTTGATTTCGCAGAGAGCCTGGCGGAAACTATGTTCCGGTTTACTAATATCATCATGTATTTTGCTCCTTTTGGCGTCGGCGCAGCAATCGCTGTTACTGTCGGGCATTTGGGCATTGATATATTAAAAAATCTTGGATTATTATTGCTTACACTTTATCTGGCGCTGATCAGCTTTGTATTGCTGGTATTACTGCCGGTTGCTTTGTTTATCGCGAAAATACCGGTGAAGCAATTTATCAAGGCCATTCGTGAGCCTGTTTCGATAGCGTTTGCCACCACTAGCTCCGACTCAGCGTTGCCAAAGGCACTGGAGAATATGGAAAAATTTGGGGTGCCGCGAAAGATCGTGTCCTTTGTCATTCCAACGGGGTATACTTTTAACCTCGACGGAACCACTTTATATCTTTCCCTGGCTTCGGTCTTTGTTGCCCAGGCTGCGGGTATGAATCTTAGTTTTGGCGAGCAATTACTGATCGGGCTTACGCTGATGCTCACCAGTAAGGGCGTGGCGGCGGTACCGCGGGCTTCACTTGTGATACTTATCGCGACGGCCAATACGTTTAATTTTCCCCTTTGGCCCATCATGGCGATATATGGTATCGATGAGTTGATGGATATGGCCCGTACTTCGGTAAACGTGATAGGTAATACCCTGGCCAGTTGCGTGATTGCCAGGTGGGAAGGTGAATTCGATGATCAGAAAGCACTGGCTTTTAATGAGGGTGAAGCCGATGCAATTGTTGGATAAAGCGTGTTTTCAATTTGTAAAAAAGCGGAGTTAATATAACATGGAAAGTCTTTTGCATATTTTTTTACTGGAAAGTGGTGGTTTTATCCAGCAGTTTATCGAATGGATAATAAACAATGGAGGTCTTTACTTTTTGCTGTTGGTAGTCTTTGCGGAAACGGGCTTGTTTGTCGGGTTCTTTTTACCTGGCGACTCGTTACTTTTTGCTGCAGGTATATTTATGGGACGTCTTGTCAACCAGCTGGCCGGTCTGCCAGCCGACACGTCTCAGCCATTTGGTTTTTATCATATTCTTATTATCCTAATGGTGATCGTGGCTTCGGTGTTGGGCAACCTGGTGGGGTATTGGTTTGGAAACAAGACCGGGCCACTATTATTTGAGCGCAAAGACACCTGGATCTTTAAAAAGAAACATCTTTTTAAAGCAAAGGATTTTTATGATCATTATGGGAAAGCGACTATTTTCCTGGCAAAGTTTCTACCGATCATACGCACATTCGCTCCCATTGTCGCGGGGATTGTAAAAATGTCGAGGCCGCATTTTATATTTTACAATATCGCTGGTAGTCTCGCATGGGTATGTTCGATGATGCTGGGCGGATTCTTCCTGCAAACCTGGGTGGAAAAGAGATTTGGTTACAGTCTTAAGGATCATATTGAGGCTATTACAATCGTTATTATCCTGGTCACAACCTTACCGGTGTTGTATAAATTATTTTTTGCGAAAAAACCCGTGGTTCCACCACCTACAGATACGAATGTAAATTCCTAAGTCGTGATGCAGCCTGCCAAAACCAACTCTGTTCTCAGCGTAGCAGTTATCGTGGCTGCCCTGGGGTACTTTGTAGATATCTACGATCTTTTATTGTTTGCCATTATAAGAATTGAAAGCCTGGGTGACCTTGGACTCAGTTCTGCACAGATCACAACGGATGGCGAGGCGATTTTGCAATGGCAGATGTGGGGACTATTGCTGGGCGGAATTATTTGGGGAGTGATGGGTGATAAACGGGGAAGGCTTAGCGTATTGTTCGGATCGATCGTTCTGTATTCCATCGCCAATATCGCCAATGGTTTTGTGGAAACAGTAGAACAATATAAATGGATACGTTTTATCGCCGGGCTTGGACTTGCGGGTGAACTTGGTGCAGGCATCACGCTTGTCTCGGAACTCACAGCCAAAGAGAAAAGGGGTATTGCCACATCACTCGTAGCTGGCATTGGACTTACCGGCGCGGTTGTCGCTTTCGTGATGAAGGAAAATTTTCACTGGCGAACCTGTTATTTTATTGGCGGTGGACTGGGGTTATTGTTGCTGATACTTCGTGTCAGTGTTTTTGAGTCGGGCATGTTTCACGATGTGAAAAAATTG
>JAEYVW010000339.1 GCA_023429365.1 Bacteroidota bacterium | reverse complement strand
TCTGTAACCCGAAATTCATGGAACCACGGTAGCGATACCTTTTATAATAGGTAGGGTTTACATTGGCCGACCAGCCCCCATATGAATAAACATTGCCGTAAAACTTAGCATCCCAATAATCGTTGATTACTTTATAATAGCCCAATCCTTCCAATCCCAGTCCAAACTGTTCGTTGGTGGCAAACTGCGGTGGAAGTAAACCCGATTTACGACCCTGGCTCAGGGGATAAAATCCAAATGGCAGGTACACCGGTACTGGTACTCCCTCAAACTCGGGATGTGCCGGACCAGATACAGCTACTTTTTTATTGATCACTTTCAGCTTATTGGCCCTGAAGGCAAAATGCGGATCATCGAGGTTGCAGGTAGTAAAAAGTCCATTTTTTACAAAAGTGACGCTTTCGCTGACCTTCTTGACCAGTTCGCCATGTACAAACATTTCACCAGACTGGGTGATGGTATTTTTGGTAAGCCCGCGTTGTGTCTTGATATTATAGGTGATGGTATCACTGATATACTCACTCTCTCCCTGCTGAAAAACGACATCCTCGATCACGGCGCCCGTACTGTCGCGGCTGTTATAGGCCGACATCACCTGGGTCTCCTGGTCCACCTCCACTTTTGGTGCGGTTAGCACCACATCCTGGTACTCGGTCTTTGTTTTACCGTAAAGAAATATTTTTTTTGCTCTTATCATCACGACCACGGAGTCTTCTGCAAAATATTGCAGGGGTGCATCAAGGGTGTCTTTTGATAGCTTTACGGAAAAACTGTCTATCTTTTGCAATTGAAGGGAGTCGTTACCGGGGATGGTATCATTGAGTGGAATCGTGTCGGAAGAGATAAAAACGATGGAGTCTGTGCTAACGGGTCGGGGTGCTTTGGGAATAGTGTCGGCGGATTTTGTTAAAAGACTGTCAAATTCCTTTCGCTGAATACGCTGCGCCTCTGCTGAAGCCGTTACAATGCACATAATTAGAACGAGCAATGTCCCGGTTAAAAAAAATTTTAAACTAAATTTGCGCAGTCCGTTCATAGTGTAAGAACAAAAGTAAATCTTTCAGAACTAAACAATTTGTGAAGATTGAGAAATAACGATTTAAATAAACCCGACGAGCAGTTATGAAACGAACCATCCTATTTGTTATCCCGGTATTCATTTCCCTCCTTCTCCTTTCGTTTAGTGGTAAAAATCAGGCGCAGCAAAAGCCTGCGTTGCTTCGTACCCTGATCATCGACCCAGGCCATGGGGGCATTGACCCCGGTGCAAGAGGCAGCTATTCCACCGAAGCTGAAGTCAGCCTGGCGGTATCGCTGAAATTTGGCAAGGCGCTTCAAAAGGAATTTCCGGATCTTAAAATCGTCTATACCCGTACCTCCGACGTGATGCCAGGCAATAAGAGAACAAAGGATGAGGGTTTGAGATACCGGGCAGATCTCGCGAACGAATCAGGTGGTGATTTGTTCATAGCTATCCACTGCAATTCTGCGCCCCCGGTCAAACATCGTTCGCTGGTTCGCTACAAGAATGTAACCGGCTATGTGGGCAAAGGCAAGAAGAGAAGAAAAGTAACAAGAAAAGTTCCTCAATATCGCTATTGGACTACACCCAATCCCGCTCATGGAACTGAAACCTATATATGGGCGGTAGGTAAAAACGATGCTAAAGTAAATGCAGTAAGTAATCTCTCCGAAGACTACGGCGAAATCGATTCCACGTCTACATTGAAACTACCTGATCCCAATGACCCCGCTGAAAAAGCAAGGATGCTGATATATGCCCAGAATTTCTTCCGCAAAAGTCTTCACCTGGCCGACCTCGTTGAAAAAGAGTTTACAGCTTCCGGACGTTTTAGCCGTGGTGTAAAACAAAGAAACCACACGGGCATCTGGGTATTGCAGGCAACGGGTATGCCCAGTGTGTTGGTTGAGCTCGGCTTCTTAAGTCATTCCGGGGATGAAAAATACCTCAACAGCGAAGAAGGCCAGGCCGAGATGGTCGAAGACCTGGTAAACGCATTCCGGGCTTATAAGGAAAGACTTGAATCAAGAGCCATTGATACGCAAAAGGGCTTTTAGTTTACGACCAGTAATGACCTTATTCCCGGATTCAATTGGCGGCTAATAAATCGTTTAAAAATAATTAGTTAATTTGGCAGCCGGGAACCAAACCGGCATTATGAAGATCAACAACGAAACCAAGGTCGGAATATTAACAGTGTTGGCTTTAGGCTTACTTATTGTAGGCTTCAATTTTTTAAAAGGCAAAGACCTTTTTAACTCCACCACCAAGGTATACGCGATCTTTTCCAAACTGGGCAGCCTGGCTAAATCAAATGAAGTAAAGATCAATGGTCTTACCGTTGGTACCGTCTACGATATGCAGGAGGTGGATAAAGACGTGAGCGGCATTAAGGTTACCATTAGTCTCACCCGCGATGTAAACATACCCTCGAACTCCGTTGCTTATATCACTGCCCCCCTTGGCGGACTTGGCTCATCTACCATTATTATTGAAAAAGGTGATGCCACGACATACCTGAAAGATGGTGATGTTTTAAGTACGCGCATCGACGAAGGATTGTTTGGCGGACTTACGTCTGAGGTGCAGCCCACTCTTGCTAAGATCCGCACTTCGCTTGACTCACTCAACCGTGTTTTTGGGAATATCAATACTTTGTTTGATGCAGGGGCAAAAAGAAATATTCAGGACATGATTGGAAACCTGAATTCGGCTACCCATTCACTCAATAAAATGCTGGACCCCAAAAACAGTGCACTGGCTGCTACCCTCAATAATGTAAATGCAATTACCGGCAATCTCAATAAGAATAATGACAGCATCACAGCCATTATCAATAACACCAAAAGATTTACCGATCAGCTCGGCAGAATTGATCTCGACAAAACCATGGACACACTTCAATCAGCTATTTCCATGATGAAGTCCACCATTGACAAAATGTCGAGCGACCAGGGTACGCTTGGCGCATTGATCCATGACCGGCAATTGTACAATCGCCTCAACGATGCCGTGCTCAGCGCTGAAATCCTGCTTGATGACCTGAGAGCACACCCCAAACGCTACGTTAATTTATCCATATTCGGCAAGAAGGATAAAGGTGGAGCTTTAACTTCGCCTTCGAAAAAAGATACTGTTCCGAAGTGAGCCGATAATGAATTACAAAAAAAAAATTGTTTTACTTCTCTCCTTCCTGTTTGTCGGGGTTGCTATCACATGGGCACAGCCCGGAACTAATACTTTGCCCGCAGACACTAGTAGTCGTGTGCATATTCTCAGCAATACCCGCAGCCTGGTTTTCCAGACCGTGGACGACAGCACCCGGCTCACGATCGTAACCGGCGATGTTAAAATGCGTCAGGGGTCGGCGCTGTTTTATTGCGACAGCTGCGT
>JAEYVW010000278.1 GCA_023429365.1 Bacteroidota bacterium | reverse complement strand
TTTTGTCAGCGCACCCATATCGTCCAGCACCGACACATCCTTGTCCCATTCTTTTCCTTCATGCTTGATATAACTATCCACCAGGCCTGCTACCCTGGCGCCATTACTTTCGAGCGCCTGCAATTCCGCCAGCTTATAATTAGCCACGATCGCCTTGATCAATGATTCTTCAAAATTTCCTTTACGGAGTACATCAATCTGTCCCATCAAAAGTTCCTGGGCTTCTTCGAGTGTCTGACCCTGCTTTGGCGAAGCTGTCAACACGAACATACCATAGTCCCTATATTGTTGGATTCCCGCACCGGCGCCTTGTAATTTCTGTTGCTTGTTTAAGTTCAGATCAAACAGGCCGGCTTTACCGTTTGATAATATTGAAGCTGTAACGCTAGCCAGCAAAGATTCCTTTGTGTTATTCGCACCTACCCTGTAAACCACGCGAAGACTTTCCGCGCTGGGCCCGAATACCTCTTTGATTACAGGGCCAGCAATTGGTGCCTGCTCCGGCCCTTTGTATTGCTCAACGGGACTGGCCTTCATATATGAAAATTTTTGATCGATCATTTTCACCACCTGGTCGGGGTTGAGATCGCCCGCCATTATGATGGCCATATTATTAGGAACATAATATTTTTGATAGTAATCACGTATAGCCACAAGGGAAGGGTTTTTTAAATGCTCCACGGTGCCGATGGTCGATTGCAATCCATAATTGTGCGTAGGGAAAACAAGCTGGAACATGGCTTCCTGCACCTTGCGACCATCACTGTCGAGACTAATATTCTTCTCCTCGTAAACTGCTTCGAGTTCTGTATGAAAGATCCTGAATATTGGGTTTCGGAACCTTTCTGCTTGTATTGTCAGGAATTTCTCTACTGCATTAGATGGAATATCTTCTTCGTAAACAGTTTCCTCCACCCAGGTATGCGCATTGGTGCCCTGCGAACCAATCGAAGCCATTAGCTTGTCGTATTCATTGGCGATTGAAAACTTAGAAGCTTCTCCCGATAACCTGTCGATTTCTTTGTAGATCTCTTTTCTCTTCTCCGGATCGGTGGTGGAATTGTAAGATTCGTACAAAGCATCGATTTTATCGAGTAACGGCTTTTCTTTCGCCCAGTCGAGTGTGCCAAATTTGTCGGTGCCTTTAAACAACAAATGCTCGAGATAGTGTGCCAGCCCGGTATGATCGGAAGGATCATTATTGCTGCCCGTTCTCACGGCGATCTGCGTTGCAATGCGAGGCTCTTTTTTGTTGACAGAAAGGACAACGGTCAATCCGTTCTTCAAGGTATAAAATCTGCTGTTTGTCGGATCGCCCGTTACAAACTTATAAGTGTACCCGCCTGAGGATGCCTGTTTCCATTCGTGCCTTGCCTGTGATAATGCCGTTGTTGCACTTACCAATAATAAAACAGGAAGCATCCATTTTCTCCAATTCATAATAGCTTAGTTTTTTAATGTGGGCGCCAATATATTGAAAGAAACCAAGCCACCTGCAAAATAGGGACTTGCGGCTGTTAAGTTATTTTAACGGAGACCGGGTTAGGCAATTGAAATTAAATCGACCGGATAATTTTGTAGCTCTCTGGTCTTATGGCTTTTCAATTAGCTTCTCATCGATCAGGTAAGCCGCGATCTCACTGATCTCGGGAGTATCCTTTGCGTTTTTGATCAATAGGTTGAAAGCGCTGGCTTCCACGGTTGGAAAAGTGAGAATCCTTTTCCTGCCGATCGTTGTAATATTTATTTCTTTGACTGGCTGTGAACCATTAAGTAATTCCAGTTTAGCCTCGATGACCTGTTGCCCGTTTTGAATCGCTTCCTGCAATACAATACAATTCACCTTCTTCACTTCTTCAAATTTTATCCAAAGGCGAGTGCTTTCATAGTTGCTGAGCTTCTCGAAAGTGGCGGGATTGTTATCAGTAAATTGGGTCCGACGGAAAATTCCTCCGCTTCCATGCAATTCAGCCCTGGCATCTTTTACCAGGTTGTTGGCAAAATTTGCTTCGCGCAGTTTTCTAAACTCCACCAGCGATGCAGAATCGATTTCATGAACGAGTCCACGACGATCCGGTGGGATGTTCAACAGAAAATTGGCACCACGGCCCACGGATTTAAGGTAGAGATCAAATAGCTGTTCCGCTGTCTTAACTTTATCATCTTCATTAGCGTGATAAAACCAGCCCGGCCTGATGCTCACATCACATTCCGCAGGTATCCAGTTGGCTCCGTTGATATTTCCCTGGTTTAATGTGTCAGTGGGCGGACTGCCGGCGCCACGTTTGAAACCCGCTGTATCGAGATAATTCCAGTTGGTTTTGCCCGCGATACCTTTTTCATTGCCAACCCAGCGAACATCCGGACCGATATCACTAAATACAATGGTATTCGGTGCTATTTCTCTCAAAGTTTGTTCGAAACGCCTGAAATCATACTCCTGCTTTTTCCCATTGGGGCCTTCACCATTTGCACCATCCCACCAGAATTCGAAGAATGGCCCATAATTTTTCACCAGTTCCTTCATCGTATTTACATACACATCGTTATATTCTGGTGTGCCATATTGAGGGTGATTTCTGTCCCAGGGTGACAGATAAACACCAAACTTCAAACCATACTCTTTACATGCTTTAGCGAGATCACCTACAACATCGCCTTTCCCGTTTTTCCATTTACTTTCCCTCACAGTATGCTTTGAATACTGGCTGGGCCATAGACAAAATCCATCGTGATGCTTTGCCGTAATGATAATTCCCTTCGCGCCAGATTTTTTCGCGATCCTTGCCCATTGGCGGCAATCCAGTGAAGTCGGATTAAATACTTCCGAGGGCTCATCTCCGTGCCCCCATTCTTTATCGGTAAATGTATTGGGACCAAAATGGATAAACCAATAATACTCCAGGTCATGCCAGGCCAGCTGCGCCCTGGTGGGTAAAGGAGTTTTTGGTATTTGCGCAGCCAGTATCGTAACACCGAAACAAAGTATGATGGTCAGCAGCGTCTTCTGTCTTTTCATATTTCATATTTTTCAGGCCAGCGCAGGTTGCCTCGATCTCTCCAGCCTGGCCTCGTTGATCTTATCGCGGGGATCCATAATATATGTAAGCACCGAATTATCTTTCATCAACTCCACTACCCTAAATCCTCGATACTCGGTGCCCCAGCTTCCACCAAAATGAGCATCGAAAACAAATGGTATACTCTCACGGGCCTTTATTCCCTCCTCGTCGTGATCATGTCCATTGAATATCGCCCTTACATTTTTATGAGATGCCAGCATTTCAAATAATTCAGGGCAATCAACCGCATGCCTTGTCAGCTTGCCTGGATTGATATGCATAAAAATAAAAACATTCTCCTGCCGTCGATGCTCCGCCAGTTTTTCCCGGAGCCAGTCGAGCTCGGGACATAAGTAAGTCCCTTTTTCGTTCGAAGTAGTTGCAACCAGGAAAGAATTTTTCCTGATAGAGAAATCCAGGTTGACAGGCATATTCCATATTTTCTCCCATTCCTCCGCATTCACATGATCATGATTTCCCTGGCTTACATAATACTTAAGTGCCAGTTTATCGAGCGCCGCTTTCGCCGCAGGAAAATATTTTTTATCATCGTGAATGATATCCCCGTTGATCACACAAAATGCAAACGGATCCTTGCGATGCTCTTCATTGATCCGCTCGACAAGCGTAGCATAAAAATTTTCGTAGTCCGTATTGGGCTGGCCATAATGACCATCTGAGGCTACCACAAAACGCAGCCTTGACTTTTTCCGGTAAATAGCGGAACTAACAAGATCCTGCGCCTTAATGATATTTCCATTTGCCAGCAATAAAAATGCCGGAGCAGACAGGCTTAAAAATTCCTTACGATTCATATCTGAAGTTTTTTGAATCCAGCATCCAGCATCCAGTATCCAGTATCACTCATACCCATTCCTGATCGTCACCCTCTCCCCCTTTTTCATACTGATCTCCATAATTCCATCCACCAGTTTATATCTCTTCTCCAAGTCCGTAATATAAAAAGTCTTGAATGGTTTTTTCAATCTAAGTAACCCGCCCTGCTCTGCCGTGATGGTCACCTGGCTCGGAACCGCATTTTCCTTATCAGCGCTTACCAGGAATGCACCTTCGGCTCTCAGGTTTTTAAATGAAACATCTTTCCAGGCCACGGGGACTGCTGGGAAAATTTCAATATATCCATTTCGACTCTGCAACAACAACTCGTGCACGCCTCGGGCAAATGCAAAGTTACCTTCTAAGGTGAATGGCCTATAAGTGAAAGAAGAATATTCTCCGCCCTTTTGATCTCCATTCAGGTGAAAACTATTGGGCGAGCAAAAATTGGAAGCGAATATCTGAAGTTGCCTGACCGCCTTCTCAGCCTGCCGGGCTCTTGCATAAATGCAGGCCATCCAGCTGAAAGAATATCCCGTCCACCGGCGGGCGCCTTTGCTTTCGATCTGTTGGATCGAACGTTCTACTATAGCTTTTCCCTCTTCACTATCTGTGTCTATAAGGCTAAGCGGGAAAATAGCCATGTATGGCGACAAATGCCGGTGTGAAGATTCGAGGTTTTGACCCGGAGCTATGGTCAGGCCGGTTTCATTTGTATCCAGTTCGGGAAACCGATCGAGCTTTTCTGAACGCGACTGGCCGGAGGAAGGAGTTGAAGCGGCCAGCACTTCTTTATACATCGCATAGAAATTTTTTAGCAGGGCCAAATCGTAGTTTGTAAAATTTTTAAACCATGCCTGGATACTATTATCATGATACTCCGGCGATGAACTCAGCGGTATCCTGTATTTACCCGTAGTAGAATCTATTTGTAACAGCCTGGAAATATAGCTATCAACAGCTTTGAAATAAGGCAGACACCGGTTCTTTAAAAAACTGTTGTCCATCCCATATTTCCATTGCCAGTAAAAATGTTGCGCCAGCCACGCGACCGTAGTAGGACTCATAGAATATTGGATCCATCCTCCCATCGGCTTTCCACTGATAGTGGTCACACCCGGTACATTTAACCCATCGATACCAAAATATTGCTTTGTCCATTTTTTATTTTCCTCTTTAACACTCCAAAGCCAATTAGTAAAGGACGCAGTAAGATCAGTATGATTTCCTGTGTATCCCGGCCAGTAACTCAATTGTGTATTGAGATCATGATGAAAATCTCCTTTCCATGGCGGGAGATTGCCGTTGTCGGCTGTCCAGATCGCCTGCAGTGAAACCGGTGGCGTATGGTTTCGGGCCACACAGGCAAATTTGTACATCTCAAGGTGGTACTGTTTACTAAGCAAAGTATCGGGCAAAGAAACGGAGGAGCGGCTCCAGTAGTCGTCCCACCACTTCAGATGCGATGGCCAGCCTGTCGGTTCCTTCAATTTGAAATCCGGGTCCGCGAGTTTAGCGGTCTGGTTGTGGGTGATCGTCCACTGCCCGATCATCCTGTTACCGGGTAAATAATACCATTTTATCAATACCTCATAGAAGTTTTTACCCCAGGTTGGTTGATGATATCGAATGCTGTTCTTTGTTTTGGTAATAGATCCTTTTTTATATCCCAGTCGCTCGAGGCCGAGCCCCTCCACACTATTACCCACCGTACCATCCCTGCCGGTATTGTAGTTGGGTACAATCAGCTGGGGTAACAATTCAGTCGACTTCAGATTTTCAAATCCAAAATAACCTACCTGTCGGCTGGCATGGATATAATTATTAAAGATGGTACCGTTATCGAATTTTATTACAGATAAACCGGTTTTAATATCGAGTTCATTCCTGATAGGCCTTCCAATTTTATCCAGTGGGAATTCAAGTGCCGCGCCGGGTATCCTGGTAGGCGCCGCGTATTTTTCATAAGGTGCGTCGCCGAGCTTCTGCACAGTATCATAGTCGCCTTTTTGGACCTGTTCAACTACCCAACCGAATTTTAGTTTATGTATTTTCGGCATTGGGCGATCATCCCAAAGATCGGCCCGGTCGAGTGAGAGCCTGATATTGTCCCCTTTCTGCCAGATCAAGGCGCCTAACCAACCGTTTCCAAGCGGAATGGCTTCGTCCCATATTTTCGCAAGACTATCAAACACGAGGTTATACCCGGGAAACGGCTGGGCGCATACTGTGTTAGCCCACAAACAAACGATCCAGCCAAAAAACCATTTCTTCATCGGATTAATTTTGCGGGGGTTTTACTTCCGTGGTATCAGTTGGTAATATAGGCACATGATAATTCCCTGAATCGAGTCGTACCGATGGGAAAGCATTTTGCAAAGACTGCCAGTCGCCACGCTGAACACCTGACTGGTAGAGAT
>JAEYVW010000218.1 GCA_023429365.1 Bacteroidota bacterium | reverse complement strand
ATCTATAAGCAAAAATTTTAACTATGATGGTAAGGTAAAAAAAGGTGTTCTCGCCTTGCGATTTATTATTAATGAGCAAGGTGATGTGGAGAACGTTTCCGTTACTCAACCCATAAAGAAAGCAGAGCGACAAACTGAAGAGGCCATAAGAGTTGTTAAACTTATAAAATTTAAACCGAGACAAGTGAACGGCAAACCTCTTAAGACGTGGGTGGCTCTACCTGTTACTTTTTAATTCCGGACGCCTTACTTGCGCTAACATCGCATTTAAGCAATGGTGGGGCGACGAACAAATCCTGGTCGACATTAACACGGATGAACTACAGTTCAAGCTTTCCGGATCACGGATGAACTTTCGAATATAAGCCCAGCCGTATATCTTTACCAGGCTGAGGTTCCAGCTGGACGTAACACGGAATGCCACCATAGCGTAAATGCGCGGACGTGAGCGGTGATTTTGCACCGATCTGCTCAAAAAACAGGAGTTACCAAATTTTGGTAACTTCAATAAATTTTTTACTTTTGAAGTATGGGACGAAATACATCAATATCGCTCGGTGACCATTTTGAGAATTTTGTTGACAAACGGGTTTCCACTGGCCGATTTAAAAATGCAAGCGAAGTTATTCGTGCAGGCCTTCGCTTACTGGAGGAAGAAGAAGCTAAAATCGCTTCCCTTAAGCATGCCATAGTTGAAGGTATTGACAGCGGCATCGTTAAAAATTTTGACCCTAAAAAACATCTTTCAAAGTTAAAGGCTGCAAAACGCAAGAATGCCTGAATATGTTCTGACCAACAAGGCCCTTGAAGATTTATCCAGGATTTGGGATTACACTTTCGAAGCTTGGTCGGAAGCTCAGGCTGACAAATATTATCACATGATTATCGACTCTTGTGAAGAATTAGGAAGCAGAAAAATTGCTGGAAAAAGCTATCCTGAAATACACGATGAAGTATTAGGATATAAAATCGGCCAACACATTATTTTTTACAGACACATTAAGGGCAACAAAATCGAAGTGGCAAGAATACTTCATTCCCGTATGGATTTTAAAACTCGACTTCACTAATGAAAACACCGCTAACATCGGTTTGGCGCCATAGCGGCTGCAGAATATGTACCCAGCTTTGGTAGTTCTATTTAGTTTTTGCACATTGGCTGAGCGATAGTAACACGGAATATCGCCAGAGCGCTAAACCGTTAACCGTCAGAATGTGAAAAAACTCAAAATCCTCTTTTTTTTTACGTTCGTAAGGTGCTTATCAGATTGATTGCACCTGTTTTAAACAAGCCTTATTAATGCGCTAGTTTTTTTGCTGAAAAAAAATGATGTCACTATTCGTCGCCAAATCACGTTAAATTGATGCTGTAGAAAAGAAAAAATGATCCGGGCATAATCCGTTTTCCAATTTGTAAAGGCTTTCATCAATTTTTCAAACCCAAGAATGGATAGCGTTCTTTTTATACTATACACCAACTCGATCAGATTCATTTCACCATCAACTTTACCTAGTCCTTTCATCAATGTATAGGTATAGCCCCCATTGTCGTTTGATAGTGCCGATAGGATGTTCGCAAATGCTTTGCCTGCGTTTATAATAAGCAGGGATTTCCCTGATGTTTTTATTGTTACGGTCAACAGCATGCTGGTACTCGCTGCGATGGATGATACGCTTGTTAAGTTTGGTGCAATGAACAATGCCTTTTATGGACTGGCCGTCCTGGTATAGTTTAAGAACCTGCTTTAATTGTTCCATTGCGATTGGTTTTGCCGCCATCCATTGTTATTAAGGGCAAGAGTACAAAGGCAATCGCTCCTGCAAATGATCTTCATTCAACTAAGGGGGTCAACATACGCCGGAATGGCAGTGGAAAAATCCTCAAGGAGTGTCAACAACGTCCGGAATCCATCTCCAAAAAAGCAGGCTCAAAATCCCCCAGCAGACAGGTCAAATCTAAAAAAGGGGGGGCAGCTTGCCCCGGAATGAGGGGATCAATTTGAAACGGAACAGGGGGGTCAAGATGGTCCGGAATCTACACTTTTTTTAAAAAGACATTCTGTTTGCTTTATTTTCCTGCATTCCCTGGTACTATTTGACATTTATAGGATACTTTGCCACCTGATTTCTAATGGACAGCCAAACCATCTCCAGGCCGTCTACTTATTAAAAATCTGCTATGGAGAATAGAACATGATGCTAATACTGCGCTGTGCTGGGTGCGCTGTGGTTGCCTGACAAATTGAAATACTTGAATTACGGCCAGCAAAGAGAACATTCTCCAGGAAAAATAAAATAAAGCGCCGGTAAAAGTAAAAAGTTTGGGAAGATGCGCGGGTCAAAGGTTTTGCCAACAATCGAAAATTTCGTTCCGGACAGCAATGAATCGAAGTCCCAATTGCGGCCGGGATTCCAGCAGGCGAATTACAATCAGTTTTTATAATTAACTTCAATGACATATTTTCAGCGAGCTGAGGTAGTGTCAGACGATGTAGTCGTTCTCAGCCAGCATGAACCCATGTCATTTATCGGTCATTGTATTTCAAACCTCAGTAAATCTAAATGAAATGACAAAGAAAGAAACTGCCCAACACTTTTTGAAACTAGCCAGTAGCGGACAACCACGAAAAGCATTTGAACTATTTGTTGCAAGTGATTTTATACATCATAATGCATACTACAAAGGTGATCGCGAAACCTTAATGTTAGCAATGGAAGAATCTCACAAAGAAACACCTAATAAAATTTTTGAAATATTAAGATCATTGGAAGACGGTGACCTGGTAGCTGTTCATTCCAGGGTAGAGCAATCCGGGGAAAATGGCTGGACTGGTGTTGTGATGCATATATTCCGTTTTGAGAAAGATAAGATCGTAGAACTTTGGGACTTTGGACAAGGTGTTCCTGACGAAATGGTAAACGAAAATGGAATGTTCTGAAAGCTATGCGCACTCAAAAAGCAACATTACGGACCTGTAAAAATGGTCACAACTATTACAAAAGCAGTGATTGTCCGACCTGTCCCATATGTGAAAAGGACAAAAGGCCAAAAGATGGGTTTCTATCCCTGGTTTCTGCGCCTGCGAGAAGAGCGTTGGAGAATAATGGAATAACAAACCTGAAGAAACTCTCCAAATACACCGAACAGGAATTGTTGCAGTTTCCATGGATTAGGAAAAAGTTCGTTACCCAAATTAGGTGAAGCATTAGCTAAGGTTGGCCTTAGTTTTAGAGAACGATAATTTTCAATACTTAGTAATGCTGGCATTTTTACAAAGCGAATTCAAAACAAGAACATGATAACTATTGACAACTATCTGGACAGTCACTACATACACCGGAGCAACTGGCTGAGAGCTGCCGTCTTGGGAGCCAATGACGGGATTATTTCCGTTTCAAGCCTGGCAATCGGTGTTGCAACAGCCAGCACGACAAGAGACCCTATTCTATTAGCGACGATTGCAGGGCTTGTTG
>JAEYVW010000216.1 GCA_023429365.1 Bacteroidota bacterium | reverse complement strand
TACACGGTACTGAGTGTTGCATTTCCCAAGACTGAAAAATCGGAGATGATCCTGTTCAATCTCGATATCAACAATATTTGTGTCTCAGGAGGCAGTGCCTGCAGCAGCGGCGCCGACCAGGGCTCTCATGTAATTCGAGCCATCAACAACAACCCCAACCTCGTAACCGTACGCTTTTCTTTTAGCAAGTATAATACCCGGGATGAAGTGGATGTGGTTGTCGCGAAATTGAAGGAGTTGATCTGAGAAGAATTTGAAAATTTGAAAATTTGAAAATTTGAAAATGGGGAGAGGGAAAATTTGAAAATTTGAAGATTTGAAAATGTGAAAATTGAATTAGCTACGAATCTAGAATCAAGTATCAATTATCAAGTATCCAGTGCTCCCGACTCCCGACTGTATCAAGTATCCAGTATCAAATATCTAGCATCCAATACGGCTACCGACTACAAATAATACCAGGGGTTTCTCCTGGCAGCTTTCACATAATTCCTGATATTCTTCCAAAAGGCGAGGATCATGTAGATAACGATGGGTGAGCCCATGGTGAGCAGCGAAGTGTAAATAAAATACTGCCGGATGCGGCTGGTAGCGATGCCCAGCCGGTCACCGATCGCGGAACAAACGCCAAAGGCATTCCATTCAACAAAGCTTTTGAATTTGTTCATGGCGCTAATTTAAAAAATATCATGCAACAGTCCAATCTGGTACTGTCAAAAAAGCCAGCTTTTTCCGTAATTTCGCAACGCTTTGACGCCCATAGTCGACTTTTACAGTTGACAGCGAACCGCCTGAAACTGTGATCCCTGTCATCGACCGTGGCCCGAATTACTTCAAACCCTAATTTAATATCATGGTATTTGACCTGGATCTAATCAAAAAAACTTATGCTGAAATGCCCGCCAGGATCAGCGCAGCGCGGCAGCTCATTGGCAAGCCTCTCACACTTACGGAAAAAATATTATATGCGCACCTGTACGGCGACCAGCCTGAAGAGGCGTATGTGCGTGGAAAGGATTATGTGGATTTTGCCCCGGACAGAGTAGCCATGCAGGATGCTACGGCACAAATGGCATTGTTGCAATTCAGTACAGCAGGCCGTGCTAAGGTGGCTGTACCTTCTACCGTGCACTGCGACCACCTTATCCAGGCCAAGTCAGGTGCCGCGGCTGACTTAGCCACTGCAAATGAAGTAAATAAAGAGGTGTACGATTTTTTGGCCTCAATATCAAATAAATATGGAATCGGATTTTGGAAGCCAGGAGCTGGAATTATCCACCAGGTTGTCCTTGAAAACTATGCATTTCCAGGTGGTATGATGATCGGTACGGATTCCCATACCCCCAATGCTGGTGGTCTCGGTATGGTAGCGATCGGGGTTGGCGGCGCCGACGCTGTAGACGTGATGGCGGGTCTGCCCTGGGAGTTGAAGATGCCAAAGATCATCGGTGTCAAGCTGACCGGGAAAATGAGTGGCTGGACCTCAGCGAAGGATGTGATCCTTTGGGTAGCAGGCCAGCTGACCGTGAAGGGCGGCACCGGTGCCATTATAGAATATTTTGGAGAGGGAGCAGATACAATGAGTGCTACCGGAAAAGGTACTGTCTGCAATATGGGCGCCGAAGTAGGTGCCACCTGTTCTTTATTTGCCTACGATGAAAAAATGAGCGCATATCTGAAATCAACGGGGCGTGCGGAAGTAGCTGCGATGGCCGACCAGATCCGTGAGCATCTGCGTCCCGATGATGATGTAATGGCTGATCCGGCTAAATATTACGACCAGGTTCTCGAGCTCGACCTGAACACTTTGGAACCTTATGTAAACGGTCCGTTCACTCCCGACCTCGCCACACCGGTTTCAAAGATGGCTGAAGCCGTAAAGGCAAATGACTGGCCGGCAAAACTGGAAGTGGCTTTGATCGGTAGCTGCACCAACTCTTCTTATGAGGACATCAGTCGCGCCGCATCAATCGTAAAAGACGCAGTCGGTAAAGGGCTAAAAGCAAATTCTGAATTTACCATCACTCCAGGTAGTGAACAGGTTCGTTACACGATCGAAAGAGATGGCTTTATCAATACTTTTGAAAGTGTGGGCGGCGTGGTATTGGCCAACGCCTGTGGCCCCTGTATTGGTCAGTGGGCGCGACATATCGATGACCCCAACCGTAAGAATACCATTATCACATCTTTCAACCGCAACTTCGCCAAACGGAATGATGGTCTCGCGTCGACGCATGCTTTTGTAGCCTCACCTGAGATTGTAACGGCTATGGCCATCGCGGGAACGATCGCTTTTAACCCTCTTACCGATAAACTGAAAAATGCGAACGGTGAGGAAGTGATGCTGAGCGAGCCAACCGGTTATGAACTGCCTCCAAAAGGATTTGCCGTGGAAGATGCAGGATACCAGGCACCCGCTGAAGATGGAAGCGATATCAAAGTGATTGTTGATCCCAACAGTCAGCGTCTGCAACTCTTATCAGCTTTCGCACCCTGGGAAGGCACTGACCTGCTCAACCTTAAACTGCTGATCAAGGCCAAAGGAAAATGTACGACTGACCATATCTCGATGGCCGGCCCATGGTTGAAATACCGCGGTCACCTTGATAATATCAGCAACAATATGCTGATCGGCGCGATAAACTATTTTAATGATAAAACAGATACGGTCAAGAACCAGCTGACCGGTGAATACGGACCTGTACCTGCAACTGCCCGTGCATACAAAGCCGCTAATATTGGGAGCATTGTAGTAGGCGATGAAAATTATGGTGAAGGTTCCTCAAGGGAACATGCGGCCATGGAGCCAAGGCATCTTGGTGTGCGTGCGATCCTTGTACGCAGCTTTGCACGTATCCACGAAACCAATCTTAAAAAGCAGGGCATGCTGGCGCTGACATTTGCGAATAAGGAAGACTATGATAAGATCCAGGAGGATGATACCATAGATATCGAAGGCCTCACCAGCTTCGCTCCCGGTAAACCCCTGCGCGTTGAACTCAATCACGCCGATGGAACGGTAGATGTGATCGAAGTTAATCATACCTACAATGAACAACAGATCGAGTGGTTCAAAGCAGGTGGTGCGCTAAATGTAATCAGATCGCAATTCGCGAAATAAATCTTGTCAGTAAAACTGGCAAAGAACACCGACCTTGACAATAGGAGATCCTGCCGCTGGCGGGATCTCTTATTTTATGTAACTGGCGCGACGTATTTAAAATGACAGGCCTTGATTCCTTATATTTATATTTCAAAAAATCAATACCTAATTTTCATGAATGTAAGAATCATCGCCGCGGTTTTCCTCCTGTCATCCATTACCCTTAGCAGTTTCGCACAATCTAACCAGGCGGAAGCCTGCATCTCAGAAATGATGAGCCAGTCTGAGGTAGTTGGTCTCGCGGTGGCCGTAGTTAAGAACAATAAAGTAGTGTATAATCATTCCTTTGGATGGAAGAACCTGGAGACAAAAGAACCGCTGACCAACGAAAACATATTCAGGATTGCTTCTATTTCAAAATCATTTTCCGCTACCGCCGTCATGCAACTGGTAGAAGACAAAAAGCTTTCACTCGATGATGATATCGGCGACCTGGTTGGATTTAAAGTCCGGAATCCGCTATTCCCCGAAAAAGTGATCACTTTGCGCATGGTCTTGTCGCATACTTCCAGTATCAACGACAGCCAGGGATATTTTACACTTGATGCGATCAATCCTGCAAAGAACCCGGATTGGGCAAAATGTTATAGTGACTGGGAGCCCGGTACAAAATACCGGTATTGCAATCTCAACTATAACATGACGGGTACCATCATTGAAAAGATTTCCGGTGAGCGTTTTGATCAATATGTAAAGCGACATATTCTTGATCCCTTGAAATTATATGGCGGTTACTGGATAGCCTCACTGGACAGTACAAGGTTTGCCAGCATCTATGAATATAAAGGTGATACAAAACAGTTTGATCACATGCCGGCTGCCTATGCCCCACGCACCGAGGAGATCGCGAACTATGTGATGGGTTACAGTACACCGATTTTTTCACCAACAGGTGGTATGAAGATCTCGGCTAATGACCTGGCTGAATATATGATCATGCACATGAAGCAGGGAAAACATAAGGGTAAACGGATCATGTCTAAAAAAAGTGCCCGGGAGATGCAGACATCGCTTTCACCGGAAGGTTATGGATTGGCCATTGGAACAACGGAAAGACTGGTACCGGGTGAAAAGCTCAAAGGACATACAGGCTCCGCCTACGGACTTTATAGCGCCATGTATTTTCATCCTAAAGATAAATGGGGGATCGTTGTGATCTCCAACGGTTGTCACCCGGGCTATACCGACGGATTTAACACAGTGATCCGCAAATCGGTTGACTGCCTGTATCAAAGTTTTATTAAGTAAGAAATTTTAAAATGCCGGTCATGAGAAATCTTTTTATTTTCTGTGGATTCTTTTTACTCGGGTATTCATCGGATGCCCAGCAGAACCATGCTGACAGGGAAAAGCAGTTCAATGCATCAGGTCAGTGGGCTAATTATGGCAATGATCCCGGTGGCATGCGTCATTCACCAATCAAACAGATAAATGCCGACAATGTAAAAAACCTCAAACCCGCCTGGACTTACCAAACAGGTGAACTGGATACGTATAAAAAAACGGAGATCGCTTCAAAAGCCGCATTTGAAGCCACACCACTCATGGTCGATGGTATTCTTTATTTGAGTACACCCACCAATCGCGTTATTGCTATTGATGCAGTCACCGGTAAAGAAAAATGGATCTATGATCCACAAGTGAATTTGAAAGCAGGATATTCAGAAGTGACTTCAAGAGGTGTGTCGAAATGGATTGATCCCCAATTGAAGTCGGGCGAGCATGGGTATATGCGCCTGTTTGCGGCGACGATCGATGGACGCCTGATAGCACTTGACGCCGTGACGGGTAAGCCTGTTCCGGGTTTTGGTACAAAGGGAACAGTTGACCTGAAAGAAGGCGTTGGACGCATCCAGGTGACTTCGCCGCCAGCTGTGATAAACGAACTGGTGGTGGTGGGTTCTACGATGGGAGATAATACACGCATTGAATTCCCAGCAGGCGTTGTGCGCGCATACCATGCTCGTACGGGTGATCTGGTATGGTCATGGGATCCTATCCCACGTAAACCGGGAGATCCGGGTTTTGAAACCTGGAAAGGAGAAAAGATCGCCGTGACCGGTGGGGCTAATGCATGGGCACCCATCTCTGCCGATCCCCAATCGGATATGGTTTATGTTCCTACATCCTGTCCCAGTACGGATTATTATGGCGGCGAAAGAATAGGTGATAATCTTTATGCTAATTCACTTGTCGCTATACAGGCCTCGACGGGAAAGGTGGCCTGGCATTTCCAGGCCGTACATCACGATATCTGGGATTATGATCTCCCGGCACAACCCGTGTTGGCTGATATAGATCGCAATGGTGTCAAAGTTCCAGCTGTGATCCTTGTCACTAAGATGGGTCACATCTTCGTACTCAACCGAAAAACTGGTGAACATATTTTCCCAATAGAAGAAAGAGCAGTTCCAAAATCTGATGTACCGGGAGAGATAGCTGCTCTCACACAACCTTTTCCCACTCAATTGCCCGCTCTTGGCTTGCAAAAAGTAACGGAAGCGGATGCATGGGGACCTACACCGGAATTGCTGCAACAGGCGAAAGACAGGATCAGACGTCATCGTAATGAAGGAATCTTCACACCGCCATCTTTGCAGGGAAGCATCATTACTCCAGGCAATGTGGGAGGGATGAACTGGAGCGGGGCCAGCTATGATCCGGTCAATAACCTGCTTGTCGCCAATGTGAACCAGTTGGCAGCGCTCATTACGCTTTTTCCAAAAACAGATAATACAACAAAGTCTGTTAATACCGCTTTACCAAGAGCGGAAGTAGCACCGCAGGATGGTACTCCTTATGTGATGAGCCGAGAATATCTTTTTACGATTGAGAATGGTAAGTTCCTGATGCAAACCAAACCACCATGGGGCACCCTCGCTGCGGTTGACCTGGGTTCGGGTCAGTTAAAATGGGAGGTACCGCTGGGTATTATGGCTGATCCGGCAAAACATCCAGGCGCGGAAAAATGGGGTTCCGTAAATCTTGGTGGCGCGATCACCACTGCGGGCGGACTCGTGTTCATCGCTTCGGCGATGGATAATATCCTTCGTGCATTTGATATTTCAAATGGCGAAATTCTATGGCAGAGCGAATTACCGGCAGGCGGACAAGCTACGCCTATGACATATGAATGGAATGGTAAGCAGTATGTAGTGATCGCGGCAGGTGGTCATGGTAAACTGGGCACCAAACTCGGCGATTATTTAATGGCATTTTCTCTTTGAGAAAGGCATTACTTATCTTGATCAACGGGGAGCCCGGCTTCTTTCCAGGCTTTGAAGCCTCCATCAATATGCGCCACATTTGTGTAGCCCATCGCTTTCAGCGTTTGTACAGCCAGCGCTGAACGTCCACTGGATGCACAATACAACACAATACGTTTGTTTTTGCTGAATTCAGGTTTGTGATAGGGTAGTGTAGAATCGGCATAAAATTCCAGCATACCTCTTGGTGCATGCACTGCGCCTGGAATTTTTCCCTGTTTCAATTCCTCTGATTCGCGAATATCGATCAGTACTACTTCAGGTTTTGTTATTTCATCCTTTGCCTGTTGAATGCTGAGATTCTCAATGTCTTTCTTAGCATCTTTCACCATTTCCATAGCGGACTTTTGTGCCGCTGCATCCTGGACTGAGATAAATAAAATGAAGCAGATTAAAGCGAAGCCAATTACCAGCTTCGGTAAATAAAGCGCGGACTTTCTCATATGCCGGGAGTTTAATTTTTTTAAACGACTAATGACAGGTAGAGCAATGAATGCTAATAACGATACAACTAAAATCCTTTCGCAGCCCGGAATGGCGGTTCTTCGATAAATGGTTGTTTTCTCATCCTTATTCCAGTTGCTTTAAAAATGGCATTGGCCACAGCTCCGCCTGTGGGTGGAAGAGCGGGTTCACCCAAGCCGGTCGGGTCGATACCATTGTCGACAAAATGCGCCTCTACTTCGGGCACTTCCTTCATGCGAATGATCCTGTAGGCGCCATAATTATTTTCCTGAGGCACACCATCTTTAAAACTAAGCTTTCCAAACATGGCATGGCCATAGCCATCAACTATGCCGCCCATCACCTGTTGAAGGGCGCCACTCTTATTGATCACTTCACCACAGTCGGAAACGGCATATATCTTTTGAACGACAGGTTTACCTGCTTTCATCGCTACATCGCAAACCTGCGCTACATAAGAAGCATGAGAGAAGTATACACTAAATCCCTGCGATACTCCTTTCTTTTTTCCCCAACCTGATTTTTCCGCGGCCTGCCTGATTACCGTTTCCATACGATCAATATTATACTTGATAGCGCCAACAGGATTTGTCCGGGCTTTTTGCAGGAGTTCAAGTCTGAACTGAACGGGATCTTTGCCTGCTGCTACAGCTACTTCATCTAAAAAGCTTTGTTCTGCGAAAGCCAGGAAATTGGTGACCGGAGCTCTCCAGGCGCCTGTGGTGATGGGTGATATATGTTCAACTGTATCGATCAGCAGGTTGTCGACCGCCCCGGAAGGAAAATTATCTTCCCGGGTAGAGTTGTTTTGGTTGATACCCACACCACGTAATTTGTAACCGACGAGATTTCCTTTGCCATCCAGGGCAGCTTCAAAGCGGTACCTGACCGCCGGACGGTAGCTTCCACCCATGGTATCATCTTCCCGGGTCCAGAGCAGCTTCACCGGTTTTTTTATTATGCTGGATATTTCGGCGGCTTCCAGGGCAAAATCAAATTTCAACCGCCTTCCAAAACCGCCACCCAGGCGGGTTATATCAACCGTTACTTTCTCTTCAGGAATGTTCAAAAGTTTAGCCACCGCGGT
>JAEYVW010000175.1 GCA_023429365.1 Bacteroidota bacterium | reverse complement strand
CCCACAAAGAATTTCCCGATACATTCGTATCCATTGGCGGTTTTTAGGTTGATCGTAATGTAAAAAGCCGTTTGTTTCATGTTACTGAATTCCGCAACGAGAGTACCAAACTCCGGCACCGGCCGTTATTTTTTTTCAAAAAATATCTAATTAATGACGGCTGGAACAAGGGGGCCGGAGTATTCAATTCAGTAACTTGCAGGGTGCCGGACAAGGTCCAGCTGATATTTTTTACTTCTTAAAAATTTTATCATGGCAAGACTAATTTCGGAGGATGAGGTAAAACGTTTTCATGAAGACGGTTATAGCATTGTGCCTGGTTTTTTTTCAAAGGCAGAAATTGACAAACTTTATAGTATAGCTATCGGCGACACGGTGATCAGGGAGCATGCGGTCGATCTCAACGATCAAACGGGTAAAAAGACCAGGCTTACGCTTTGGTTCACCCCCGGGGATGACGTGTACAGTCTCATGTTACGCAGCAACCGGATGGTTAATTCCGTCGCCAAACTCCTCGATAGCAAAGCGCCGGTTTGTCATTTTCATACCAAACTGATGCAAAAAGAACCGAAGGTGGGCGGTGCCTGGGAATGGCACCAGGATTATGGCTATTGGTACAAGAACCAGTTTTTATTTCCCGACCAGCTGGTGAGTGTGATGATCGCGCTCACAGAGGCAAACAAGGCTAATGGATGTTTGCAGGTTATCCGGGGCTCGCATAAAATGGGACGAGTAAATCACGGCTTCGCCGGAGAGCAGGTAGGCGCCGATATGGTCATGGTGGAACATGCTTTAAAAACCATGGAGCATGTGTATGTGGAGATCAATCCCGGCGATGCATTATTCTTTCATAGCAATATCCTGCATCGCTCGGAAGCTAATACCTCCGACAAACCACGTTGGTCGATCATCTCTTGTTACAATTCTCTATCGAATCCCGCGTATAACGACGATTCCAGTTCCTGGAAAGAACCGGTGCAGATCGTACCCGACACTGCATTGATGGATGCGGAAGTAAAAGGCGCTTCGGAGACTGGGGATTTTCTGAAGAAAGAAAAAGATCCCGCCCTGAAAGAAACAGGCTGGGAGAAAGGTGTAGAAACTTAAACAACACTGTACCAAACAATATTCAACAATATTCAACCACTTTCAACAACAATTCAACTCACTATGCAACGTATCGCAATGCTTGGTTCCGGATTTATCGGCCGGTTTTATGCTGAATCATTACAAGGGCAGAGAAGCAGGGATAAGATCGTCAGTATTTATTCACGCCGCGAAGAGAGCGCAAAGAAATTTGCCGACGATTATCAATGTAAACACTGGACCTCGTCCATGGAAGAAGCCATATCCCACCCTGAAGTAGATATAGTTTGCATAGCCTTGCCCAACAATCTTCACGAAGAGGCGGTTTTGCTTTGCTGTAAGCATAAAAAAGCGGTGATGACGACCAAACCACTAGGCAGAACAGCAGCTGAAGCCAAGCGCATGCTCGAAGCGGTGGAAAAAGCAGGGATTTTCAATGGTTATCTCGAAGACCTGGTGTACACTCCCAAGTTTTTAAAGGCGCACGAAAGCGTGAGAAATGGCGCAATCGGAAGGATTTTATGGGCTAAATCAAGGGAAACACACCCTGGCCCGCATAGTGAATGGTTTTGGGACCTGGAACAGGCAGGCGGTGGTTGTATCCTTGATCTGGGCTGTCACTGCGTAGAGATCGCGCGTAGTTTTATTGGAAAGGATATCCGTCCGGTAGAGGTAATGTGCTGGGCCGACACCCAGGTAAAGCCTATCGATGCGGAAGACCATGCTATCGCACTCGTAAAATATGAGAATGGCGCAATCGGTCAGTTTGAAGTGAGCTGGACCTTCCGCGGCGGCCTAGATCTGCGCGACGAAGTGATGGGTTCGGAGGGCACCATCTGGATGAATAATTTCCTTCGTACAGGTTTCGAGATGTTTACCACCGGCAAGGGCGGCGATTATATCGCAGAAAAAGCGGAGAGTAACACCGGCTGGTTGTTTCCCGTGGGTGATGAATTAAATGAACTGGGATATAACCACATGTTTACCGATATGTTCAACTCCCTGGAAAAAGGAGTGGCACCAAGAGAAACTTTTTATGACGGTTATGTTGTTAACGCGGTACTCGATGCGGCATACAAATCAGCCAAAACAAAACTGTGGGAGCCGGTGCAATTGGACATCTGGAGAGGTAAGACAGGGGTCAGCAAGGACAGTCACCTGGTGGATTACGATAACGACCATTACCTCGTCAAAGAAGAAGTGACACACTACGGTGCGAAGAAACTCATCTTAAAAAATAAACAGACCAACCGCATAGTTGAAAAAGTGCTGGAATAATCGTTACGATATTTCTTACTGTTTCGGCTAATATCATTCTATTTCATGCCCGCAACTTCATCAAGGACCATTTATACCGGGATCAGCCTTGCTTTGCTTGCTGTGATCATCTGGTCGGGCAATTTTATAGTGGCACGCGGCGTCATCAACCAGGTGCCGCCTGTAAGCCTTGCATTTTATCGCTGGTTGCTGGCATCGCTGATCATCATACCCATCGCCTTTCATTTATTTAAAAAAGACTGGCCGGTGATCAGACGGTCCTGGCATTATCTTTTTTGGGTGGCGCTAACGGGTGTAGCGGTTTTCAACACATTTGTCTATTTCGGTGCACATTATACCTCGGCCATTAACCTGGCTTTGATCGGTACGACTTCCTCACCGGTTTTCGCAATCCTGCTTGCCCGAATTTTTCTTGGTGAAAAAATCGGGATACTTAAAATGATCGGGCTTTTACTTTGCATCGCCGGGGTTATTTTTCTGATATCGCGCGGGCATTTAGAAAACCTGATTCATTTCCGGTTTACAGCTGGTGACGGATGGGTGCTTCTGGCGGGATTTTCATTTGCAGTGTATAATACCCTGGTGAAGAAAAAGCCTGCGGGCATTTCACCACTTTCATTCCTGGCGGCCATTTTTACACTCGGCACTGTTCTGCTGTTTCCATTTTATATTGCTGAGTTGGGTCAGACATCACCCGTGGAATGGAACTTCAGCCTCCTCCTCGTCATTTTATATCTCGGCCTTGGCGCTTCGGTGCTCAGTTTTCTGTTTTGGAATAAAGCGATCAATTGTTTAGGCGCAGGGCGAACAGCGCTGTTTGGCAATTTGATCCCAGTGTTCAGTAGTATAGAGGCGTCACTTATCCTCGGTGAAAAATTTACAAAGATCCACGCGATAAGTATGGTATTGGTTTTCGCGGGGATCGTTATCGCCAACTGGAAACCTCGCGAAAAAACCTGAATAAGTAATCAGGGAAATTAACCTGATATGATTAAGCGTTTGCCCGCCTTAGGTTTAATTTGTCAAGTACAGAATCGATGGCTTTGCGGGTAAATGGTTTGCGCAGGAAATAATGAATACCTTCCTCCACCGCTTTTTCCCTGATCCAGGGCGAGGGGTCGGCCGTCATCATGATAATTTTGATCTCATCATCGATGGTTTTAATCTTTCGGATAAAATTGATCCCCAATCCGTCTGGAAAATTGTTATCAAGAAAGATCACGGTAGGTTTCAGGTATGAAAGATATTGCTCCGCTTCGTCGAGGTTGTTCACTGTCATGGCATGGATCTTCCGTCCTTCCAGTATAACCGACAACAGTTGCCCCAGGTCGTCTTCATCATCAATGATCATCGCTGTTTGCACACGTAAGCCCATTGCCGTCTTTTAAGAATTGGAAAAGCAAAAAGTCAGCCCTTTTTTTCTTTGGACCTACCATTGCAAAAAATGTGAATTCATTTACACCTTTTGTTAGGGTGTCGCCACATTTATTCGG
>JAEYVW010000475.1 GCA_023429365.1 Bacteroidota bacterium | reverse complement strand
GGCGGTTCTACCGTAATAGCTTCCGATGCCATGGCTATGGTGTTGGGAAATACAAGCGGGGCCCTTATTGCCGCCATGATCGTGATATCTACGATTGGCGCGGTTAACGGTAACCTGATGGCAACATCACGTGTCACTTATGCCATGGGACGCGCTAAAGTATTCTGGCCCTGGACGGGACGGACACATGCCAGGTTTCAAACTCCGGGAAATGCTGTCTTGCTTCATGCGATATGGTCCTGCCTGTTCATTATCACTGGCTCCTTTGACATGCTGGCCGATATGTTTGTCTTTGTTACCTGGGTGGCTTACCTGTTTGGTGCCATCGGTATTTTTTTGATGCGGAAAAAAATGCCTGAGGAACCGCGACCTTACCGGATCTGGGGCTATCCCTTGGTACCTGTTTTATTTATTGCTTTTTCAGGTTTTTATTTAGTGTCTACGATATGGAATGATATCGCTAATTACATAGCCGGTCGCCAACCGGTAATCAATTCCTTGCTGGGTTTATTGATTACGGCTATGGGATTGCCGCTATATTTTTACTACAGGAAAGGCAAAGTGAAAAAGGAGGAATAATACGAAATGGATGCCTGGCAACATAGTGAGATCCTTTTGGATCAGAGAATGAGGGCCCCGGATTGTTATGATTATTATAATTGATTAGAATTTATTCACAACGGGTCAGATCAAAAATAATCATTACTTACAAACATAAAGATCAGTGTTCTACTGTCCATCAGCCATGTTTATTTGTTACCCGTTGAAAATTTTTAGCATTTAGGAAATCCAATTATCGCGATATAACTTCAACTAAAGTTTTACCCGCGTCTCCCTCTCTGTGGAAGCTAAAATAGATTTTCTTGGCCAGTCAAATCAACCTAACTGCATGTCTGCGATCAGTAAACCCAGGATTGAGTCCATTGACCTTTTGAAAGGTTTAGTAATGGTCATCATGGCACTAGACCATGTGCGTGACTATTTCCATTATTCCGCATTTTTTTTTGATCCTGGTGACCCGGAAAGGAGCACCCTCCCGATTTTTTTTACGCGATTTATTACTCATTTCTGTGCACCGGCATTTAGTTTCCTGGCAGGCGTCTCGGCCTATTTGGTGGGAAAAAGAAAATCCAGATCTGAGTTGTCAGCCTTTCTTCTGAAACGGGGACTATGGCTGGTTTTTATAGAAATGACGATTGTGAATTTTGCCTGGTATTTCGATATTTATTTCCGTAGTCCCGGTTTATTGGTGATCTGGGCTTTAGGTGTCGGCATGATAGTTCTTGCGGCATTGATCTACCTGCCCAGGAAATGGATACTGATCTTAAGCCTGCTGATCATATTTGGTCATAACCTGTTAGATAACCTGAGGTTTGAAGGCAATATGCTTTGGGCTATACTCCATGAATTTGCAGTTTTTCAACTTACTGACAACGTGGAACTGACTGTTGTATATCCCCTGGTTCCCTGGATAGCTGTGATGTCGCTGGGATTTTATTTCGGAAAATTTTATGATGCTGAAGTCGATAAGAAGTATCGCCGAAAATTATTCAATCAACTCGGGATCGCATGCCTTGGCCTGTTTATCCTTTTAAGAGCAACAAATATCTATGGCGATCCAATCCCCTTTACTAACTATCCGGGATTTTCAGGAAGCATTATTTCCTTTTTTAACCCGACCAAATATCCCCCGTCTTTGCAATACCTTTTAATGACCCTGGGTGCAGCCCTTATATTACTGGCAAATACAGAAAACCTTAAGGGCCGCATGGTCAATTTTTTCTGTACGTTTGGCCGAGTACCGTTTTTCTACTATATCCTTCACTTGTATCTTATACACCTTCTGGCAATAATCTTTGCCGAGCTTTCGGGATATGGCTGGCAGTTAATGATTTTTGAGGATTGGATATCAGAGTCGCCATACCTGAAGGGTTATGGTTTTAGCCTTTGGGTGGTGTACCTGGTCTGGATAGGAGTTATACTTTTGCTTTACCCGCTTTGTAAACGATTTGACAGGTACAAGCAGCTACACCGCGAGAAATGGTGGCTTAGCTATCTTTAATATAAAGTTTCGATGGACGATATACGGACAAGGAGTGTACGGAGGAAACATAGAGGGCACGGTGAATTTTGATAAAATGAATTGTATCTGGCTTAGAGTTATTAAATTGTAAAACCTTCATTTGTCTTTTTTTATGGCCAAAACCGACTATAAGACGATTGATGAATACCAGCAAAACTTTCCTGATGACATACAGAAAAGAATGCAGTCCATCAGGGTACTGGTGCACAAAGAAGTACCTGGTGTTACGGAAGTGATCAGTTACCAGGTACCTGCATTTAAAGTCGGAAAAAGTTTTCTTATTTATTATTCTGCTTTCGCGAAACATATTTCAATCTTAAATCCCTGGAGTGCTGAATTGTTGAAAGCGTTTGCAAAGGAGTTAAAGGAATTTAAGGTTACAAAGTCGGCTATCCAGCTGCCGCATGATACTCCACTGCCTGTCGATTTTATCAGGAAACTTTTGAGATTTAGAAAAAAGGAGATAGGGGCATGAATATGTGACTGATTTGTTTTAACAATCTAATTAATACACTAACCGGAATTTACTTACTTTAACAGCAAATATTTTTCCATGAGTAAGCTAGTAAAGATTAAAACCCAGGTCAACGACGCGAGTGTCGCGGATTTTATCGCCGGTATTACAGACGTGGAAAAAAGAAAGGATAGTGTAGTCATCCTGAAGATGATGGAAAAGGCCACAAAACAAAAGCCTAAAATGTGGGGTAACTCCATGATCGGATTTGGAGAGGTGCGTTATAAAAGCCCCGCCACCGGGAGAGAGGTCGACTGGTTTAAGATCGGTTTTGCACCGCGAAAAAATAATTTATCCCTGCACCTGGTGGTTGATGTTAAAAAACATGCCGATACTTTGAACAAATTGGGTAAGCATAAGACCGGGGCGGGATGTCTCTACATCAATAAACTGGCTGATGTAGATCTGAAAGTTTTAGAGAAAATGATCCAGTTGGCCGTTAAATAGACTGCTGATTCTAATTTGTACTGTGATGACTGAAAAGGAAAAAATGCTGGCAGGCAGGCCTTACCTGGCTTTTGATAAACTATTGGCTGCAGAAAGACTCAGGGCTAAGCAAATTGTTTTTGTGCTCAATAACCTGGCTCCAGCTGAACATGATCGGCAGCAGGAACTCTTAAAATCCCTGTTAGGTAAAATTGGGGGCAATAGTAATATTGAGACACCCTTCCGTTGCGATTATGGTTATAATATTCATATCGGGGATAATTTTTACGCAAACTACAACTGTGTGATCCTGGATTGTGCGA
>JAEYVW010000342.1 GCA_023429365.1 Bacteroidota bacterium | reverse complement strand
CCCCAGGTGAAGAGTATGGATCTTGCTGTGCAGGAAGAATCCCTGGTACAACGCGCTTCCTTATAGAAAGCGCGTTTATATTTTATTGTTTCTGAAAACGGCCACTAATTGATTTGATGACTATCCGGTACATGGTTGATTTTACCCGTGTGCTGTCATCGAGTTCAGTGGTCACTTCATGTTCGAAGGAGTGAATCATATTGTTGGTCATCAGGGGGAATACTTTATTGAACAGGATCTCCCTGGCTTTTTCAGCTTCTTTTCCTTTTAGCTCTTCAAATTTTCCCTGGATCACCACACCCTGCCAGTCGTGCATTCCCGTCATTACATCCGTTTCAAAACATACTTTTGGATTCTTACGGAGTAACTCTAGTTTGGTGCCTTCATTGGTTTGCCCATAAATATATTTTCCATCATAGGCATAAGTTACAGGCACGATATATGGCTGGTCGCCATCGGCACTTGCAAGGCGGCCATAAGCCTGGCCATTTAGAAGTTTATCGATGCTTTCGCGTGATAGTTCCCCGCGGTTCTGTAACCCGGAATCTCCTTTGACTGTATGTTTCATAAAAAATAATTCTTTAGTATGGTTTGCTTAATACAAACCCTGTTTGCCCATTTCTCACGAACCAATCCAGACTGGAGTTTTTAAGCTCCCATCGCTACTGCGACACAACTGATCACAATACCCAGGTCAATCAGCAAGCTAAGAAAAAATACCGGGATCGTGACCCTGGTCGGCATGGCAGCGAGATTTGTTACCAGGCACATACCCATCGCGGCGATGATCAATGGCCAGTAAATGAAATTATTGCCTGTCGATACCACCACCAACAGTACCAGGGGTGTAATAAAACAGCCATGACCAGTTAGAATGCCAGCCAGCCAACCCAGGCGATTTTTTTCCTGGCCTTCGCACCAGTTAAAAAAACGTTGTACCAGGGTAGATTTTCTAACGGTCGCATCAAACTGAATACCGTGAATCGCTCTTTGTATAGTTCCCATTTTTATCTTTTTAGGATACAAAATTGCAGCAGCCATCCGGCAAGTCCGATGATGCAGATCATATTAATGTTGATTTTGGTTAGTGATAGCCTGATGAAGGTCAGTTTAGTGCGGAAGCAGCCGTTTAACAAGGCTATTCGTCCAGGGCTTTTTTTACCTCCTGCAGCGATATACCCAATGTTTTTTTGCATACAGCATCGAGCAAATCTTCACTACCGGTAAGATGAAACACACTGTGATAGTGGGAAATGGATTGACCCGGCGTCAGGAAAGCAGCTGGTGAAACAGATTCGAGTTCATAAAAAGGCCCGAGCAATCGTCCATCTTCGAGCGGGCCGTCATTATAAGCATTTATGGCATCCCCGCTGAAGGGTGGCTTTTCTGTAGTCCATTCCATGTTGAGGTAAGGCGCAGCGGGATGAATATCGAAAACCGTAAGGGTAAGCGTTTTTTTATCTGGATCGTAACTGCCTGCAATACTCCTGGCCACGTCGGGGGGTATTCCAATCTTACTTCGTTTCTTTCCATCGGCTTTAAAAAGTAAAACTCCGTCACGGAATTTTAATCTTGACGCCGGAATCTTTCCAAAATAGTTGGTGTTCACGCGACTGGCAGTGTCACCCTCAAATGGGATGATCACGGTGGTATTTGCCGAAGGCGTAAACATATCCAGTATCCAGATGCAGGGTGCGCCGGTTGAGTCGTTCCACGCAAGGGAACCAGTATTGGTCAGGCTATTCTTCGTCATGTACCCCACCGACCGGATTGCGTCGCTATAGCTTGTACCGATCAGTCGTTCGATGGAAGGTTTATCCAGGGCAATTATTTCCCGCTCAACTGATGCCAAAAGTTCGGTTCCCGAATAATTGGCCAGTTTCATATCCTTTTGCATCAGCGCATTGGTGTCAGTTGCAAAAACAAGTTTCCATGGTTCTGTATCAAATGCGGCCGGGATCTTCCAGTTTGCAAAATCCATGACAAAACCTTTAGGAAAGAAAAGAGAGAAGGGTCCACCTTCAGGACCGAGCCAAATCCTGTTTTCACCACCATAAGCATTCATGTGCGGGTCGGGTGGGGCGTCAAACACATCATAATTGATCCAGCCATGACTAACACCGTCGCCGGTGGTGGATGTAAAGACTTTTGCCTGGTATTTCGGAGAAACGATCAGTTCTGCATCGCCACGGGAGAGTACGATTACGCTATCATATTTCTCTAAAAAATTAAGGTCTTTTTCAAAAGGCGTATCATCCTTGCAAGACGAATAAAGTATCGTGACACAAGAGACAATAAATGAGAGCCTTGCCTTAATCATATACAGTAGTTCAGCGTAAAATTAGAATTTTTCAAAGAACTTTTTAAAGTGAAATTAGCCATCGCGTTTTGGGTTTTACAACACGCAAATCCACGGTTTCGGGCGATTAGGCAAAAATTGGATTAGTGGTCGCATTTTGATTCCAGAAGCTTTCAAGTCTTACAAAAATTGGGCTATTCACCGTTCCTTTAATAACAGC
>JAEYVW010000173.1 GCA_023429365.1 Bacteroidota bacterium | reverse complement strand
GTGATCGACATACCCCGATGAAACCACGAGAGAATCGAAGGGCAGGGGATTGCCGTCCTGGGTAAGTACGGCTTCCGAGATGCTGGCAGTGCCAAGGAAATTGTCAATATTATCGCCCGTGAAATTCAAATTGAACTTCCCAAGGAAACTGATATCCTCACGGATCAGGTTCAACTTTTGCAGGTTTGCTTTTCGTACATCTGCAAAAAAGTTGAATGCCGGGGTGCTGCTGTTGAAATCGATTAGGCCGTTCAGGTCAAGTTGTATCTCTTCATCATCGATCGACGCGAAGCCTATAAACTGTTTTTTATCCAGTTTACCTTTCAGCAGCAAATTATCATAGCGATATCCTTTGAAGTCGGCGAATGTAATTTTCCCATCGATATCCGCCATACGATACCTGTCGGAAAAACCTGTACCCTTTATGGATCCGCTGATGGCGATGGCGCCAATATTTTTATCACCGATAAATTCACCAAGTCGGAAGTATTCCGTAGAAACAGTTCCCGAATAAACGGGTTGCCTGCCGACAGGAAGTTTCATATTGAGGTCACTGCGAACGATACCCAGGTTTGTCTGGATGGTACCAAAGGTTACAAAGTCGCGGATAAAACCCGTAAAGCTCCCAGTGAAACGCAGGTACTGTAGTTTTTTCAGATCCGGTGTCACCACATTCCTGATCGCCGGCACAAATGCCATGGCATCATCATGGGTAGTGCGGAAATCATTTGCCCTGAAATCAATAAAGGTTTGATTGATATCGGGAAGACCCGTCATGCTGATATCACCATTCAGCAGGGTGTTATTGCCAGCTTGTATGATGAGATCGGTGCCTACCAGGTCATCAACTGTACCGCGAACATTCCCCTTCAGCTGAATATTTTTTTTCCAGCTGCTCATACCCGGCGCAAAAAAGGCGATATCGTCACTGTCGATCTCCGCATCATCGAAGCTGGCCTGCATGTTGACCTTGTGTTCAAAGTCATTCATGCTGCTGATATCTGCATAACTCATCCGGAAGAAATTTCGGATCCGGCTGTTATTAGTTTGGATATCGAGATTGCGGAAACTCATTTCCTCCGGGGTAAGTTTTACATCAGCCACCATATCCTTCACTTCAAACCCACTTCTTTCCTTTGTCTGGAGTTTGAGATGGGTGGTCACGGTATCTTTTTCCCAAAGCACATTGGTGAAGCTGGCGTTGATATTTCCAAACTCGATATGCTTACCATCGAATCCTTTCCTGGTGGGGATAAGGGTATACGCATCATTTTTAAAAGTGCCGTTTTTGATATCGAGGCGACTGACCTTTACCACCCATCCTCCCTCGTTCCAGTTGAGCGCCGAATCGAGCGGTGAGGGTGTGATGGCAATGATCTCCTTACCGGGTGCCGGCTTTAGCTTTTGGTAATTGAAGAGGCTCACACGTGGATTTATCAGCGCCAGAGAACCGAGGTCGATCGTCTTATTTTTGAAATTGATCCTGCGGGTGTCGACGTTGAGCGCCGAAACGGATATCGACATATCCTGTCCAAGCCAGGCGTCTTTCTTTAAAAATGAAACATTCCGGAAATCAACTTTTTCGAGGCTAAGCTGGGTGCCACCTGCTTGTTTCTCACCCGTGGACGGGGAAGAGAAATAATCGATCAGGAATTTATGTCGCCACACCGAATCGGTCCGCTGCATTTTGATCACCGCATTTTCAAGACCCACGTACTTAAGCACGATATTTTTCTTGAAAAAGAACCAGTCGGTGATCCGCACCCGCACTTCGCTGGCAGAAAGAATAGTATCCTTCTGCTGGTCTTTGATCAATACACCGCGCAGGTGCATATTGTTGAAAAGAGAGAAATCCACGTATTTTACGCGGATCGTGGTATTAAGGTCTTTGGAAAGACGTTGGGTAACCCGGGTAGTGATCCAGTTTTGTCCCCAGGGTGATTGAATGAGCAGCCAGGCTGCCAGGATCAGGAACAATAATGTAACAACAAGCCAAAGTAATATTTTCTTAATCGTCTTCAGGCGTGGGTATTTGATTTGTAAAAATAAACAATCCGTTCCACGCAAGTTCAGTGCCAGCAGTTTATATATTTTTATTTCCTGATGTCTTAAAGAGGTATTTTTACTTTCACATTTCCGGGATCACACGAATTCATCAGGCCCCACAATGGCCAAACCTGAAAAATATAATAATAAAAAACTGCCGCAGATGCTTACAGGAACCAACAAATATAAAACGACGGGAAAGCCCTGCCGGATGCATGGCAATAGAATTTGGGAATTTTTTAGGAATGCATCGCAGCGGATGTTGCTTTGCCTTTCGACTTTGGCTATACTAGTGCCGGTATTTTCCCAAACCACTTCAAAAAAACAGAAATATGTACTGGTGGTCCATGGTGGCGCGGGTACCATTCTTAAAAGCCAGATGACACCTGAAAGAGAGAAAGCCTATACCAATGCCCTGAATGAAGCGCTTGAAAAGGGTTCGGCAATTCTGGCCAGGGGCGGTTCTGCGATGGACGCGGTAGAGGCTGCCGTTCGAACCATGGAAGACAATCCCCTGTTCAATGCCGGCAAAGGCGCGGTATTTACCAATGACGGCCGTAACGAACTGGATGCTTCTATCATGAATGGGAAGACTCTTGAAGCAGGCGCAGTTGCGGGTGTAACCACGATAAAAAATCCCATCACCGCGGCCCGTGTGGTGATGGAAAAAAGCCCGCATGTGATGATGGTAGGTTCGGGTGCTGAGAAGTTTGCAACCGAACAGGGACTCGAGATTGTAGATCCTTCTTATTTCCATACCGAGAGCCGATGGAGAAGCCTGCAAAGGGCAAAGCAGGAGGATTCAAGTAAGATTGAACTGGATCATAGCGATACTTCCAAAAAGGCGCTGCTGCGTCAGCTGGAAAATAGAGATTATAAATATGGGACAGTAGGAGCGGTTGCAGTCGACCAACAGGGCAACCTCGCCGCGGCCACGAGCACAGGCGGGATGACCAACAAAAAATTTGGCCGGGTAGGAGATGCACCGATCATTGGTGCAGGTACCTATGCTAACAATAAAACCGTTGCGATCAGTAGTACCGGCTGGGGTGAATACTTTATACGCCTGGTAATGGCAAAAAGCATCAGCGACATGATGGAGTTTGGCAAGATGAAGCTCCAGGTTGCAGCCAATGAAATGATCAGGAAAAGACTACCAGCCCTGGGTGGTGATGGTGGCTTAATTGCCGTTGACAAAGATGGCAATATTGCCATGCCTTTTTGCACAGAAGGAATGTACAGAGGTTATGTGAAGGAAGGCGGAAAAAATGTGGTGGAGATTTACAAATAAGGAATATTCATTTATCCGGCGCCTTCGTATGATTTTTTTATCCAGTCCATCACTTCTTTGTCGATGTCTTTTAGGTCAGCGAGGTTGATCCTATGCGAGCACATCGAATTGGCAGTCTCGATCTTTTCCAGTTTTCCCTGCGGTGACTGTCCTTTAAGGTTAAGACAAACCTCAAAACGGGTTTTGGTTGCAGGTTGTAAGATGGCGAACTGCTTCTTTCTTCTCAGGCTCACATAAGCATTCTTTGGCGCGATCTCTATGTCCTTCCCAAATTTCAGGATCTCGTTCAATAACTTATCATAGATGGGTTTGAAATGCTCCTTGCCTTTGTATTGCTTTACGATCAGGTCGTCCTGGTTGGCGGCAGAACCCGCATCGGAACCTTTTGCCTTATGCGCGATAAGATTCGCAAATCCATGCGTGAGCTGGTGGTCCGTTTTTAGGAAATTGACGATTTCCCCATGCTTTGTAAAATTCTCTTTGTTTACGATAACGATCCATTGTTCTAATGTCCTGCCTGTATTTTTGTGCAGGTTTTCGATCATTGTTTGAGTTGCTTTATCCATAGTAGTAAGTTAAACATTTTGTCAGAATTGAATAGTGCGGATGGTGTGCAAAATTTAATCATTTTTGCCGGGCATCATCCGGTAATACTAACAATCGCGCATGACGATACATCCTTCGCTCATATTTCTTGGAGGTTTGGTAATAATTACGCTGGGGGCGGAATTTCTGCTCCGGGGAGCCTCTACCATGGCCGCCATGCTTGGCATCAGGCCAATCATCATTGGTCTCACCGTTGTATCAATCGGCACCAGTCTTCCCGAACTGGCGGTGGGTATTACTGCTGTTTCAGAGGGCAAGGGCGCCCTGGCGATTGGCAATATAGCAGGAACTAATGTGCTAAATATCCTTTTTATCTTAGGTCTGAGCGCAGCCTTACGTCCCCTCCCGTTGCAAATGCGAACGATGCGATTGAATGTGATCGTGATGATCATGACGGCGATCCTGCTGATCGTCATGTCGCTCGATGGATTGCTTAGCAGGCTGGAAGGTATTATAATGGTCGCCTGTTCTGTTTTGTATATTTTAATTGTTATTCGTGCGAGCAGTAAGGAAACAGCCAGTGTTCGTAAAGAGTTTGCCGAAGAATTCAGTCCCGTTGTGCTGGTAGAGAAAAGAGGCTGGAAGGTTTGGGGTTTGAATATTATCTTTTTACTGGGAGGTATGGCGCTGACGATGCTGGGCGCCAACCTGCTGGTATCCGGAGCGACCAGTATCGCAGAGGCCATGGGTGTCTCTGATGCCGTGATTGGACTTACGATCGTAGCCATTGGCACTTCGGCACCCGAACTGGCCACTACTATCGTGGCGACGATAAGAAATGACCGTGATGTCGCTATCGGCAACCTGATTGGAAGCAGCATCTCTAATGTGCTGGTCATTCTTGGTTTTACCTGCGTAGCTGCGGCCGACGGCGTTGATGTGAGCAAGGACATATTATGGTTCGATCTTCCCCTGGCAGCAGCCGTGGCTATTGTTTGTTATCCTGTATTTCGCAGCGGCAGCAGGGTGTCGAGATTTGAAGGCATCCTTTTTGTGACGGCTTACCTGGTTTATCTATTTACATTAGTTTATTTACGTGCGTAAAAACGCTGCCGGGAATTTATTCGTCTGATCTAAACTCGGATGAAAGATTTGTTTTGCTTGCAGATTTTTGCGGGTATGCCCAACTATAATTCTGCCTTATCTTTAGCACTATTGCAGATGCCATCACTGCACCACGATATTTATGATCAACTCTCTGACCAGTCAACGTATTCGTTCCATCGATGTATTCCGCGGTATCACTATCCTGGTGATGATATTTGTAAATGATGTAGCAGGCGTGTCCGGTATTCCCGCGTGGATGAAACATAAGGCTGCGGATGAGGATGCAATGACTTTTGTTGACGTGGTGTTTCCCGCCTTTCTTTTTATTGTTGGCATGTCAATGCCTTTTGCCATCAATAGAAGATTGTCGCGTGGGGATAGTTTTTGGAAACTGCAGGGGCATATACTCTGGCGGACACTGGGATTGCTGGTGTTAGGGTTCTTTATGGTCAACAGCGGTGGTGGTAACCAGAAATTCATGATCATTCCAAAGGCGGCCTGGTCCCTTTTATTTTATTTGTCTGCCATACTGGTTTGGATTGTTTAGCAGTTCAAAGATAAAACATGGGCCTGGGTGTTGCGGGGTATCGGTGTGGCAGGGCTAATAATACTGGCATTTCTGTATCGCGCCGGTGAAAATGGCGAACAGGGAATGACGCCAAAGTGGTGGGGTATATTGGGATTGATCGGCTGGGCCTACCTGTTCAGCAGCATTTTTTACCAGCTTTTGCGTGGAAAAATTCTTTGGATGTTGATTACAATCGTTTTTTGCCTGGCCTGGTATATGGTAAGCAGGAGTGCAGGCGCCGGTGAATATCCATTATTGCGATGGATGGCAAAATGGTCGGGCGATGCGGCGCATACCAGTATCGTGTTGTCGGGTATTGTGGTCTCGCTGATCTTTTTCGAAGAAAAAGTTTCTCAAAAGATCAACAAAAGGTTT
The DNA here is from genome assembly GCA_023429365.1 of Bacteroidota bacterium. Classification (GTDB taxonomy): domain Bacteria; phylum Bacteroidota; class Bacteroidia; order Chitinophagales; family Chitinophagaceae; genus Terrimonas_B. The sequence goes on along the minus strand of JAEYVW010000173.1, from coordinate 409 downwards.
TTATATGCTGGCATTTTTGCTTTAGGTACCGCAATAGCAGCTTATTTTATACGGCCTTATTTTGGTATCTCAAAAATATATGCCACTCCCAGCTGGTGCCTGTATTGTGTTGCCATCTGCGTGGTGTTGTATGGAGTTTTATACTGGCTCACGGATGTGCTTCGATATAGCAGATGGACTGAATTCTTCCAGCCCGCTGCATCAAATGCTTTACTTGTTTATATCCTTCCTGCAATAATCGTCCATATTCAACAACTAACAGGCCTTTATTTTATGCCGGCTTCCTTTCACCAGGGTTTGCTGGGTATTGCCTGGTCGGCCTGCTTCGCTATTATCATGATGCTTTTAGCGATGGGATTGAATAGGGTGAAGATTAGGCTGCAGTTGTAGGCGTGAGTGGTGAATAGTG
>JAEYVW010000171.1 GCA_023429365.1 Bacteroidota bacterium | reverse complement strand
TTCTTCCTGCGACATCGCTACGCCTGCAGTTGCCACCAGGATGAGACTAATGATAAAGTGTTTCATAATAAAATACTGCTGGATTTGCCCCAGAAAATATGCCAGTTAAATTTAATAAAACCCTATTATTTCCCCTTAACAGCATTTTCACTATGTTAAATACTGCGTGGCAGGAAGTTTGCCCATTTTTGTGAAAGCCTTTATGAAAATAGCCCTGATTATCGCGCTTGTTCTTTTTTCCCTGGCAGCTCATGCACAATTAAAAGGATTCAGCCTGGGTCCGTATGCAGAGATGGCTTCTCCTGCGGGTGGTTTTAAAGATACCCATAAAAATGGTTATGGTGCGGGTCTGGGCGCCGATATCCGGCTGGGTAAGATTGGCCTCACGGGTTCGGTGGGCTATATGCATTTTGAAGGTAAATCCGTTTTTACCGGTGAAACAACAAAAGACTATTCCTCACTTAAAGCCGTACCGATACGGGTTGGATTAAAGTATCGCTTTATACCCGCGTTGTATGCTAAACTTGAATCAGGGGTTGCGCGCTTCACGGGCGGCGATGAATCAGCATTTATATTTTCACCAGGTATTGGGGTGCGTGTATTAGGCCTCGACATACAGGCAAAATACGAGCTTTGGAAAGCTGACCAAACTTATTCGTTTTTAGGTTTGAAAGCCGGATTTAATTTCTGATCGTTTTTACTAGCCGACGGCCCGGCTTCTCCTATATTTAAAATGTTTTAACTTCCCCCGTACAAATCGATTGTATGAAAAATTCAATATGGGGAATTGACCTTGGCGGCACAAAAATAGAAGGTGTCATTCTTCCATCACTCCAGGACGCCCGACCTATATTAAGGACAAGAATTGATACCGGAGCCGACAAAGGATACGAGAATATACTCGACCAGATCGTCAAACTGGTGCAACAGATGACCAGAGAGTCAGGACTCCAGCCCGAGAGAATTGGTTTTGGTACACCAGGTGTTCTGGATCCCGTACTGCAAACCATGAAAAACTGCAACAGCACAGCATTAAATGGTATGCCACTGGAAAAAGACCTTCGCCAACGTCTGGGTTTTGAAGTGGTATTGGCCAATGACGCTAATTGTTTTGCCTTAGCAGAGACAGTTTGGGGAGTTGTAAAAGAAAAGGATTTGAAAGTCCAGACAGTCTTTGGAATTATCATGGGCACCGGTGTCGGAGGTGGGATCATTTTCGACGGGCATGTATGGAATGGGAGACAGGGTATTGCCGGAGAATGGGGTCACAACTACCTGGATGAAAGTGGCGGTCCCTGCTATTGTGGAAAATCGGGTTGTGTCGAAACGGTTATTTCAGGACCCGCAACAGAACGCTTTTATGAGCAGCTTACCGGTAAAAAACTCAGACTAAAAGAAATTTACTCTAATTATAAAAACGACGACGACGATGCTGCCAGGAAAACGATTGAAAGGCTCTGCCATTTTTTTGGGAAGGCAGCTTCCGTGATCACCAACCTGTTGGATCCGGATGTTATCATCGTCGGTGGCGGAGTTGGAAATATCGAAGAGCTCTACACCCTGGGCGTTGACTCATTAAAAGATCATGTCTTTAATAATCGCCTGGACACACCGGTGCTGAAGCCAGTATTGGGCGATAGCGCAGGGGTATTTGGCGCGGCAGCACTGGTCGGGGCTAGTTAGTATCTTGTGATATAGGCGACCGATATTTCCATCCGATTATGTAAAAGATTGAGTAATTTAGTTACTCCCTACTTAACATGAAGTGGCTGCTGGCGATAGTGATGTTTGCGATATGTATTCCCGGGGAATCCCAGGAACAGGCTTCTTTTAAAAAAAACCGCAATAAAAGATTTCATCAGAGCATAACTCCCGAAGAATTGGCGGCAGAGTTAACCGGCACTCTTAGCACTGAAGCAGAAAAAGTTAAAACCATATTTTACTGGATCACCGATAATATTGCTTACAGAACCCAGCCCAATACGACTCGCCGCAGGAAAGATCTCCCATTAATTGATGAAGCCAGTGACACGGCTGCACTTAAGCCACTCGATGAAAGAGTAGCACTAACTGTTCTCGAGGACAGGGTAGCGGTTTGTGATGGTTATGCCCGGCTGTTTAAAACATTATGCAGCTACAGTGGAATCCAGGCTGAGGTTATTCATGGTTATGCGCGAACCGAAGCTGGCAAACGGATACAAAGATTCCGTCCCAATCATTCCTGGAATGCGGTGCTGATCGACAGTGTTTGGCATTTATTAGATGTGACCTGGGCGAGTGGTTACATTTCCTGGCGGGGAAATGAATTTGTCAGGCAGCTTGACATGCAATATTTTCTTTCGAAACCCGAACAATTTATAAGGGAGCATTATCCCGACGATTTGCGATGGGCGTTGATGGAAGATCCACCTTTAATGCCAGAATTCCGGCATTCACCGTTTAAGCAAAAATCTTTTTCAAAATACCAGATCACCACGTATTCGCCGCAGATAGGTGTTATTGAAGTAGGGCAGGGGGATACGATTAATATTACACTTGAAACTTCAGACGCGTATAAAGACAGCCGGGTCAGCAGTGATCCTTTTCTGGATACGACCATCTACTATACACCGACAACCACCTTACTGGTACCTTCTATATCGGGACGAACGATTCATTATACCTATATCGCCGATTCGCCCCTGGTACAATGGATTTATATCTTATACAACGATGACATTATTCTTCGCTACCGTTTAAAGGTAAAAGCTATAGAATCACCACCAATTGCTATCAGTGAAGTACACTAAGTGTTACAATAATCTTTTGTAATTGAATCTGATTGTATCATTTTCACCACTATCGCCTGGCCCTACAATGAAAGCTTCAAGTGTTTTCGTGTCTACAAGCCGGTAATTTACATCAGTGGGAAAATCATGTGCGGGGTTACTGAATTGAACATGGGTATCGGATATAGCGGATTCAATAAACTTTATCGATCGGCCATCATTTTGGACCTGTACAGTGTTTTCAAAAACCCATTTGCCTTGTTCCTTATAGATATCGCCCTGTTCATTCCAGCTAGTGTCGTGCTCCTTAACACTAAACACTTCCGCACGGTAGCGGCCAGGACTGACCGCGGTCCATCGCTCAAAACTTCTTCCGTTACTGTGTTGCCAGGTGCCGGTTAGCCGATCGAAAAGCATTGGCTCTTCAATACCCGGTCCTGCACTTTCCATTTCGGTTACCTTATTTCCGGGCTCGTTGCATCCTGCTAATGTTGCCAGGGTCACAATAACGGTGCACCGGCGCCAGGCAATTACAGTATTCATAAAATATTATTTAATCCAGACCACCTTTTCTTGTGGGTGTTCTTGGCTCAGGCCATTTTCCACCCGATCTGCCACCTGAAGGCAGTACCGATTTTTCGCGGGATGCCTTTTCATTGTCCTCA
>JAEYVW010000158.1 GCA_023429365.1 Bacteroidota bacterium | reverse complement strand
TGGATTCCGGAAGAAATAACTTATCCGGCAACCCCTGCTTTATCTTACTAAACTTACCGACGCCAGTTCTTCTTCTCTTTTAGAAGATCAGGATACTCCCCGCAAACTCGTAAACTCAAAACCCGCCTGGTTGATATAATTGATCAAAGCGGGTGTATTCTTAAGCTTTAGTTTCTTTAAGATATTATAGCGGTGTGCTTCCACGGTCTTGAATGAAATGCCCATACTCTCTGAGATCTCTTTTGAGGAAAATCCCTTTTTCACAAAATCAATGATTTGAATCTCACGGTTTGAAAGCGATTCGAAAGCAGAACATGGGTTTTCCCCCTCGATCATGTTATTTGAGATGTTATTCCTCGTGGTTTCGCAGATATACTTACGGCCGCTATGAATATCAACGATCGCCTGGCGGATCTCATCGCCAGAACTTCCTTTAGCTACATAACCACTCGCGCCTTCACGGAGCATCTTACGCACAAGCGATACCTGGGTATGCATGGAAACACCCAATATTTTGGTAGCCGGAGATATTTGCCTGATCAGCGGAATAGCTTCGATACCATTCATGCCAGGGAGGTTTATATCCATCAATAAAACATCGGGTCTTAAAGCGCCTACTAATTGTAGTGTTTCTTCAGCGCTTCCTGATTTAGCAACCACCTCAAACCGGGGATCAGCATCTAATAACATTGCGCAGGCCTCTCTCACGAGTGTATGATCTTCAACAATAAAAATTGAGATTTTTTTCATTATTTGTTACAGCTTGGGTTTCGGATGGCTGCAAAAATGCGGTAAGTTTACATTAGTCACAATAGACGTGTATAGATTTCCCATGTAGTAAATAAACTACACATATTTTTAAGTGATTATCTTTTATCAATAGCTACACAAACGGTTGCGCGAGCTGGTACACTAAGTTTTATACCGCTAGCCGTGGTGGCAGAAAAAGCATTTAGCGTAGTATAGTTGCCCGGACCACCTGCAGCTCCTGTTGGTCCATGACCATTGACAAAAACTTTCCTGGAGAAACCGGCATTATCATCACCACCCGTGAGTGTATACCAGTAATACCTGGCTCCCGGATTGAAATTGTTCACCTTTATTTCCACATTCGTGGCTACCGCTGACCTGTTCACCAGAGTAACACCCACCTGTCCGGATGAAAACGTGGAAGCATAAGTTTCAATTCCTGTGCTGCTGTTGATAGTAGATTGTACCAACCTGTCACCCAGGAATTTTTGAAAGAAATACAAATGATAAAACGCCGGGCGCGGGTTCCATTTCGGAATACCATCTGGTTCATCCCCATTATTGAACATGCCATGATCATTACCATTTTCCCAGGCATTTGCAAGATCCCATCTGGCCGTCATACCAAATTTATTTTTCAGGGCTTCACCCACCACCATCACGCCATGCATCCCATTGATATGTGATACCTGCTGCTTAAGACCTGTCGCGAAAATATTCCATTCAGTCAACGCGACAGGTTTCTCTGTAACGCCGCCAGCCTGTAAGGCTTGTTTTACAAAATCCATCAGCCGTTTTGGCTCGGCAACACCGCTTGTGAGGATATCAGCGGCATTGGTTGGCTGGTTATAAGGTGTGAAGTAACTATGTACGATATAAAAATCAGGAAAATTTCCAGCTTCAGGAATAACACCCTGGTTCCAGGTTTTCACGGTATTGGTATTCCAGGATTGTGGCGGGCTATCATACAGTACTGCGCCAATCTCAATTGTTTTTCCAATCTCCTGCGCAGCCTTACGCATCGAATCAGCGAATACTTTAAAATGGCGGCCATATAGCTGTCCATCGGCAAACTCAGGCTGACCATCTTTATTCAATGCCGGATCTATACGATAGCCCGATTCCCAGTCGCCGAAATTTTCATTCCCAATTTCCCAATAACGGGTGCGGCCATTATCATACCTGACCCAGTCAGCTGCCAGGTGAGCCGCCGCTGCCACAGGGTCAGCCGAAGTCCCATACCGTGCATAACCGTAGTTGATGGTGATCATCCCGGTGTTATTGGTTTGCTGCAATAACTGGTAATAATTGTCAACAGAAAATGTCCAGCTCTCGGTGTTTTTTCCGAACCAGTAACCTGCTGTTTCTTTCGACCCATCTGCTTTTACCAATTGCGCAGGTGCATCTGCCGGCGGCATATTTTTTTGTGCATTCCAAAAAAATATATCGCTGATGCTACCTCCCGGAAACCTTATAATATGCGGCTTCAGTTGTTTGATATGATTGACCAAAATCGGTTCAGTCACGATCTGGCCCATCCATAAATTGGAATTATTACCTGCAATGGATTTTGGAATTTTTGTAATGACCGAACCTGTTTCGATGGTAACAGTTGAAGTAGTATTGACTGGCGTACCTCCCGCGCTAAAGGAAGGAGTTGTAAAAGTTTTCGGTTGCCAGTCGTCCAGAAAAAATCCAATCGTAGGTGCCAGCATGGGATCGACAGGCGGAACCACCACAACCGTGTCGGGCGGCGGTGGACCGGGAGGGGGTGGCGCCGGGTCATTATCGTCACCCGTACTTTTCCTGCAATTAAGCAAACAAATGCAAATACAAACTATGAGTATGGTTCGATACATCTCTAAATTTAATCATGATCTTTTTCTGATTAATGACTTCCTGAAAAAATGTAAAAATCCCTCCGACCCTGAATTGTACTTTGTTAAACTACAAAATGTCTTTCAGGCCACATAATAGGAACTGACCCTGGACTTGTGACGGGCCAAATAAATATCAAATTGAAAAAATTGTAATGCACAAGCTGGCAGACTATCTTATTACCTGGCAGGTTGGCGTCGGCGGGTAAGGATTGAATTGCAGCATTATCAGGCAAGATGTGCTCTGAGCATCCAGGCCATCTTTTCATGCGTTTTCAGAAGCCCTGTGATGAAATCGGCTGAACCGACATCTTTCCATTCATCTTCAAAACGTTCAATGTCAGCACGTAAAAGCATCACGATCGCCTCATGATCGGCTAACAGAGCTTTCATAAAACTGGCGCTATCATTCTTGGCCCGCGATTCCTCCGCGAGGTGGGTGAGCGCGAGGAAAGATGTCAGCGAACCCTCGGCATAGTGTCCGATTGTCCGCACTCTTTCTGCAACCTCATCGATGATCGTTTCAATGGTTTTGTACTGCTCCTCAAAAAATTTGTGTTTTGTGAGAAAATCTGGCCCTTCGATATTCCAATGTGCATTTCTGGTTTTGATATAAAGGATATGCTCATCGGCCAGCAGTGTATTCAACGCGTGAGCTACCTCCCCCAGGTGTGCGGGTTTGATGCCTATTTCTGTTTTCATACAAAATGTTTGTTACTAAAGTTAAGGATAAAAAAAAGGCCCGATAGAAATCAGGGCCCGTTAAGATCAATTCTTCTGAAAAACCACGCTAGCATAGTCTCAAACACTGTTCCAGTTGGAAACACACGTCATTTTTGAACGGGCATGTATTAACAGCGATTATAATAAGGCAACCCCAGTCCCGGTTCTGACCCTAATGTACTCGTGTATTGTTGAAGATGCGTTTCAAGCTAATATCCTGAAGGGTGGGAAAATTATCTACAATTCGTACCAACGCGTTCACCAATGTGTAATTTCTGCTTTTTACCTGAATAGATATTTGTAAATTAAAATTGAAGGACCCTGCCAGTTGTACCCGTAAATTCCCTGTCTGCAACTGTTGTGACTCGTGGTACACTCATTGATATAAATAACAGGATACTTTCATCAATAACCACATCTTATGCGTCAATTCCTGATTTCCCTGCTTTTATTCTCAGCCTGTGCCAATAAAGACAGCAGCCAGGTACCGGCATCGGCCGATACCACAGAAGTGGTCGAACTCGCTGTCAGAACAGCTCTTAGTGGCCAGTTTCCCGAAATGGAGGATGTAAAGCGCGAATCCATTTTCAAGGATTCTATTTTTTTCACGACATCTCTATTTCCACTCGATAAACTCCCGGTAAAAGCGGACAGCTTTACCTTCAAGGTGATGCCTGACACGCTGATCTGTGCGATGCTTAAAACCGACACGGTTTCGCCGGAGCTACCCAATTATCTACGCCTGCAAACCTTTGAAAAAACGGATACAGGGTATTTTGTACAGTTCGAAAGTGTTCTCTGCATACCTTCACCGGCACGAGATGCCTCTGTTGGTCTGCATATTCTAAAAACTAAAGACAAATTTGTTTTTGAAAATCAATAGTACCGGGTTAAATACCTGATACTATTGATTTGTTCTGAATTATAACTGCTATGCAGCTGCCGGGGTAGACCCCGGGAATTTTCTTCTTTCAAGAAATCGGTCCAGGCTAAACTCACCGGCGCCAAACCGGGTTATGATCACGGCACCGCCGAGCAACGATAAATTCTTTAAAAACGCCGCCAGTTCCATTTGCCTGGCCATCGGCTCGGCGATCGTCCAGAACTGATGAAAGGTAAGGGTGACACTTACCGGAAACAAAACCAACAGCCATGCTCCGGCGTTTGCCAGGAAACCTAATAGTATAGCGCTTCTTGAAACCAGGCTTCACCAGGTTACTCAAACACATTATTTACAATTTACTCAATGAAAATCTGCCAATTAAGACCGCTTAAATAGCACTTCTGCTCAAAAATCAAATAAATTTTATTGTTTTTCAATAATTATTTATTATTTTTGTCAACAAACAAATTGGCTATATGGAAATAAAAATCACCAGTACCCATATTCTGCGGGTATTGTATATCGTGTCATGGATCCTGTTTATTGGGCTATGTATAGAAGCCGGAGCTTTTATATTCAACACTTTTTATGCGCTCGTGATCAACCCTGCCGCAGCAAATAATACAGTACAGGGTGTTGACCTCACAGCGCTTTACAATCACGATCAGGGACATTTCACAACACAGACCCTTCTTATGATCATCGCTGCGGTTTTAAAGGCCTGTTTATTTTATCTTATCATCAAACTATTACACGATAAGAAACTCAATATGTCGAAACCTTTTAACACGGATATGAATCGATTTATTTTCAATGCCTCGTACCTTGCCCTTGGCATCGGTTTGTTTTCCTGGTGGGGTGCAAAATATGCCGAGTGGCTGATGAAGAAAGGTGTTACAATGCCTGGCGTTCAATATTTACGTGTAGGCGGTGCCGATGTATGGCTTTTTATGGGCGTAATTTTATTAGTCATCGCACACATATTCAGGAAGGGGATCGAAATTCAAACCGAAAACGAATTAACTGTATAAGCCATGCCAATCATTGTAAACCTTGACGTGATGATGGCAAAAAGGAAAATGTCATTAAATGAGCTTTCAGAAAAAGTGGGCCTGACCTTATCCAATCTTTCCATACTCAAGACCGGCAAAGCAAAAGCGATCCGGTTCAGTACCCTTGAAGCTATTTGCCAGGCCCTGGATTGCCAGCCTGCCGATATATTGGAATACAGAAAGGAATAATCCTGATAAAGGTTGAGAATCCATTGCCAGGTTGGGAACACGGCGGCTGGCGGAAGTAATACTACGGCTCGGAAAGCTTGTTAACTTTAAGTAATTATCTTTTATGAAACCTAACACAATTCCCCGCCGCGCGTTTATTCGCAACGCCTCAGCTGCCCTGGCACTGGCTGCATTAAAACCATACGGATCATTGATTCCAACGGATTCCCCACGGCGTGTGGCTTTGATCGGCACCGGCTGGTACGGTAAGAGCGATCTGTTTCGTCTAATGCAGGTCGCGCCGGTGGATGTCGTCGCTCTGTGTGATGTGGACCAACACCTATTATCGGAGGCAGCCGGGCTCGTAAAAGACCGTTTGAATAACAACAAACAAATTCAACTCTATACCGACTACCGCAAACTGCTGGCGGATCACAAACCGGAGATTGTGCTGATCGGCACACCGGACCACTGGCATGCCCTGCAAACCATCGACGCGATCAGAACAGGGGCCCATGTGTATGTACAGAAACCGATCAGCGTGGACGTTATGGAAGGAGAAGCGATGCTCGCTGCAGCCCGCAAATATAACCGGGTAGTGCAGGTGGGGATGCAGCGCCGGAGTACGCCACATCTGATGGAAGCGAAAAAAGATATCGTTGATGCCGGTCTGCTGGGAAAAATATCACACGTGGAAATGTGTTGTTATTATCACATGCGTCATAATGGTAACCCGCCTCTTCAACCAGTGCCAGTCCATTTCGATTATGAAATGTGGACCGGTCCGGCACCGCTTCGTCCCTTCGATGGAATGCCGCATACCCGGTGGTGGCGAACTTTTATGGAATATGGTAATGGCATCATGGGCGATATGTGTGTGCATATGCTGGATGCAGTAAGATGGACGCTTGGATTGGGATGGCCAAAACGTATATACTCCAACGGGGGCATTTTCCAGGATAAAACCGGTAAAAGTAATATTACTGATACGCAAACAGCCGTATTTGAATTTGATGATCTCAATTGTGTATGGCAGCACCGGACCTGGGGCACAGCTGCCGATCCCGAATATCCCTGGTCATATAAACTCTATGGTGAAAAAGGAACACTTAGCTGTAGCACGATGAAATATGATTTTGTACCCGTCGATCCAGCCGCAAAAAAAATTCACCGCGACGTAGTGTACGAAAAGGAAAAATATCCCGGGGACCTTAAAGAAAAA
>JAEYVW010000151.1 GCA_023429365.1 Bacteroidota bacterium | reverse complement strand
CATAGTGACGCTGATGTGCTCCTGCATGCGATCTGTGATGCCATGCTGGGCGCGTTGAGTCTCGGTGATATTGGCGTTCATTTCCCTGATACGGATATGAACTATAAAAATATCGACAGCAAAATACTGTTGCGGCGCTCCGTAGAGCTGATCAGAAAAGAAGGTTATACGGTGGTAAACATCGATACCACCCTCTGCCTCGAACGGCCCAGGATCAGTCCTTATGCCGAGCAAATGCGTAGCATTATCGCCCAGATCACCGATATTTCCTTACGAGATGTTTCAATCAAAGCCACTACAACGGAAAAAATGGGATTTGTTGGTCGGGAAGAGGGAGTCGTAGCACACGCCGTCGTGATGTTGAAAAAGATCTAATTAAGCAACATTCAACTATTTTAAACAATCTTCAACATCATTCAACAATCTTCAACCATATTCATCCACCCTAATCCCTCCTGAGCCTATATTTGCGAAATGAATGCCATAGAGATAAAAATTATTAATACTTCTGCCAATCCGTTACCTGCTTATGCGACCCCTGGATCTTCGGGTATGGATATCAGGGCAAATCTCGACCAGCCTATCATTCTGAAGCCCATGGAGCGAACCCTTGTACCCACCGGGATCTTTATGGAAATACCCCAGGGATACGAAGTACAGGTGCGCCCCCGCAGTGGTCTTGCATTCAAACAGGGAATCACCTGTCTCAATACACCAGGCACCATCGATGCCGATTATCGCGGAGAAATTAAGGTTATCTTAATCAACCTTTCCCAGGAGGAGCATGTCATATCACATGGTGACCGGATTGCCCAGCTTGTTGTTCAGAAAGTAGAACAGGTCAGCTGGAAACAGGCAGAAGAGCTTGAGGATACTGAAAGAAGTGCGGGAGGATTTGGGCATACGGGGAAGCAGTAGGTTGGGAATTTGGAATTTGGACCCGATAGCTATCGGGTTAGGAATTAGGGGGTGTCTTAAATATCGATATTAATGATGTTAAGAATAATTTTATTTTTTATTGTCGTAGCTGGTTTGATATTATCATGCAGATCGACCCGAAATATCCAGACGGCTATCGCGAAAAAGGATTCTGTGCTGGAGGCTACACCCACAGTGCCCACGCGTGAAGACTCGGTGGCTGTTATTAAGGAAGCGGTGGCAGAGATGAACCAGGCGAAGCTTGACTTCACCACTTTTTCGGCTAAGATCAATGTAGATTACCAGGGCACGGATGGAAAAAAATACGATGTCAATGCCAATCTGCGGATGTATAAAGACAGCGCGATATGGATCTCGATTACCGCGATACTGGGCATCGAAGGGTTGAGGGCGTATATCACGAAGGATTCGGTTAAGATCCTGAATAAGCAGGATAAGATCTATTCTGCCAGAAGCGTAGCCTATTTGCAGGAAATGACTGCTCTTCCTCTTGACCTGCATTCGCTGCAGCAGATTCTAATCGGCAATCCCGTATTTGTCGACGGTAAAATTACTTCCTATTCAAAATCGGGAACCAATATTTCTTTGCTCAGCACTGGTCAATGGTTTAAAAACCTGCTGACACTAAGCGAGGCAGGGAAGATCGAGAATAGCAAGTTGGATGATACGGACAGCTACAGGAGCCGTACCTGCAACCTGAGTTATAGTGACTATGAAAATAAGAAAGGTGTGACATTTTCCAAAAAAAGAAGGATCACCATTGCCGAGAAATCGAATCTCGATATCAAGCTTGATTTCAAATCCTATGAATTTAATGAAACGTTAAGTTTCCCATTTTCCGTGCCTAAAAACTACAAATACAATTGATAAAATAATTTCTTTGTCATTATACCGTTATAGAGCCCTGTTCCCCATCTAAAAAATCCTGGTTATGCAGAAAATCTTCCTCACACTCATAGCTTTTTTGGTAACAGCTGGTCTGGCTTTAGCGCAAACTGACGAGAAGGCTGAGCTGGAAAGAGAACGGGAGGAGATACAGAAGGAATTGAAACAGATCCAGGACATGTACAACAAGGTGAGGGGGCAGACGAAACAATCCCTCGGGCAGTTGAACATGCTCGCCCGGAAAGTAACTTTACAGGAGCGTTATATCAGCAGCATCAACAAGGAACTCAGGATGATCGACGACGATCTGTATCGCAGTAATCTTGAGATTTATCGTCTGCAAAAGCAGCTCGACACTCTTAAATCGGAGTATGCCCGCACCATCGTGTATTCCTACAAGAACCGTAGCAGCTTCGATTATATCAATTTTATTTTTTCCGCCAATAGTTTTAATGACGCGATACGTCGCGTTGCTTACCTGAAGAGTTACCGCGCCTACCGCGAACAACAGGTGGCGACGATCAATGAAACGCAGCAACTGATCGCCCGAAGGCAGGAGCAGCAGATCGCGAGAAAGCAGGAAAGGAACAAGGCGCTTGAAGATCGTACCGTGCAAAGAAATACACTTGCTGAGCAGAAAAAGGAAAAAGATGGCGTGGTATCGGAACTGAAATCGCAGGGTAGTGTTTTGCAAAAACAGATCGCCGCTAAAAAGAAACGCGACCGCGACCTGAAAAACGCCCTGACAGCGATCGTGAGGAGAGAAATCGCCGCGGCTAAAAAGAAAGAAGAGGACAGGCTGGCAGCAGAAAAGAAAGAAAGAGATCGTATAGCTGCCGAGAAAAAAGCGATCGCGGCTGCCAACCCCGACGCGCCGGCTTCAACAACTGCTACGCCAGCCAGGCCAGAGCCTGTTGAGAAAAAGCCGGAGAGCTACCTGGAGTTAAATGCGGTTGACATCAAACTCGGTGCTGATTTTTCGAAGAACAAGGGCAAATTACCCTGGCCTGTCGATAAGAGCTTTGTCAAGATCCCATTTGGAAAATACAAGGTAGAAGGGTTTACCAATATCTACGATGACAATCCTGGTATCACGATTGGCACCGAAGCAGGTTCAACAGTAAAAGCGGTGTTTGATGGTGAGGTGATGGCTATCCACAACTATGGCGAAGCGGCTGCGGTGGTATTGCGTCATGGAAAATATATTACTACCTACAGCAATCTTTCAGGCGTGAATGTTGGCAAAGGTGCCACAGTTAAAACCGGCCAGGTAATTGGCAGGGCTGGCGAAGCCGATGATGGCTCAGGTGGCCAGGTGAATTTTATGGTGATGATCGAAAATTCAAATGTTAATCCGGCTTCCTGGTTGCGGTCGTCCAGGAACTAAGCAAATGTTTACCCAAATTATACAGGCGCATTCACCAGGAATCGCTCATAGAGCTTTTCATACTGCGGAATAATATTACTGATATCGTATTTCTTGGCATGTGCAGCCGCGTGCGTTTTAAACTTCTTTAGTACATCATCTTTTTTCAGGATATCCATAGCCTGGCGACTCATCGTATCTACATCGCCTACATCGGCCATAAAGCCTGTTTCACCCGGTATCATGATCTCGCCAAGACCTCCGGCATTGGTTGATACAACCGGTACACCCGCCGCCATTGCTTCAAGTGCAGCAAGACCAAAGCTTTCATATTCTGAAGTAAGCAGGAACAGGTCTGCAATAGCCAGTATATCTTCCATCTGTTCCTGTTTGCCTACAAATCGTATATTATCATACACACCCAGGGTGCGGCTCAGTTCTTCTGCTGTTTGTCGTTCAGGGCCATCCCCAACAAAAAGGAGTTTGGAAGGGATCTTTTGATTCACCTGGTGAAAGATCTTCACCACATCTTCCACGCGTTTTATTTTTCGAAAATTGGAAGCATGCAGCAGGATACGTTCGCCGTTGGGGGCTATCACTTTTTTAAAAGCGTCAATTGGTTTGCGGCTAAACCTCTCTACATCCACAAAATTGTAGATCACCTGGATCTC
>JAEYVW010000135.1 GCA_023429365.1 Bacteroidota bacterium | reverse complement strand
TAAGGCAACATCATATACAGTTTTTCCAAAAATACCGATCTGGTCAAAAGAAGAAGCATAGGCGATAAGGCCATAACGCGAGATCCGCCCATAAGTCGGTTTCAGCCCGATCACGCCGCAGAAATCTGCCGGCTGTCTCACCGACCCACCGGTATCGCTGCCCAGTGAGATCATGCAGCAGCCACTTTGCACCGCTACGGCTGAACCACCCGAAGACCCACCTGGTACACGGGTTTCATCCAGGGCATTGAGCACTTTACCATAGGCCGAATTCTCATTCGTAGAGCCCATCGCAAATTCATCACAGTTGAGACTACCGATTATGATCGCTTCTTCCGCCAGCAATCTTTCAATGGCCGTTGCAGAATAAATAGAAATGAAATCCTGGTTATCGTGTTTTAAAATGCGTGAAGCGGCAGTGAGTGGATGGTCTTTATATGCGATCACATCTTTAATGCCGACAACAACCCCATGCAGTCTACCGGGCGTTTTACCCGCTGCTCTATTCGCATCTAGATGCCTGGCAGTTTCCATCGCTTCCTCCGCATATACATGCACGAAGGCATTCAGATGCCGGCTCAGTCGGATCTGTTCCAGGTAATGTTCAACAGCCTGAATACAGGAAGTCCTGCCTTCCCTTAATTGGGAATGGTAATGTTCAATAGAAATGAACTCAAACAAAAGCGGTTATTCTTATGTCAATGAAAAAGGAGAGAGACGTTGACGATGATATCTTAGGTAGTCTTGATATCGTTGGCGCTTTCTTCAATTTCTTTCTTCACATTCGACTTGGCATCATTGAATTCACGAACGCCTTTGCCGAGGCCTCTCATCAGCTCAGGAATTTTACGGCCACCAAACAACAACAAAACGATGATCAGGATAATGATGATTTCGTTTGTACCCAACACGCCTAACAAATATGGATATGTCATGATATAACAGATTAGACTCCAAAGATAAGGATAAGTATAATCAAAAGAATCAAAATAGAACCTGCTTAAATTGTCAGATTATAGAAACAAAAATCCCCCGCCAAGGCAGGGGATCAGTTAAATATTGTAACAGCTTATTTTGCAGCTTCAGTAGTTGCCACAGCCTGGCGTTTTTCACGGATCCTGGCGCTTTTGCCGCTACGCTTACGCTGGTAGAATAATTTAGCGCGGCGAACATTACCGGTTTTGTTCAACACAATTGAATCCACATTGGGGGATGCAAAGGGGAACACACGCTCAACACCTACGCCATCAGAGATTTTACGCACTGTAAAGCTGGAGGTAAAGCCGGTACCCTGGATCTTGATCACATCACCTTTGAACGACTGGATACGCTCTTTGTTTCCTTCAATGATCTTGTAGTTAACAGTAATATTGTCACCAGCCTTGAAAGAAGGATGCTTTTTCTTGTTACTCAGCTGCTCATGTACATAATCTATAGCGTTCATGACTCGTATTTTTAAGGACGGCAAAGGTAATAGTCAAGCCGGGATATACCAAATCTATTTTAGAGTGTATCGGTTTCAGAAAGCAAGCTTAATGCCTGCTACGGCGACCGTTTTTCGCATTTTTCCTTAACCCATTTCCACTGAGCCCGATTAATTTATCGGGCTATGTTCACCGCTCTTTTTTCGCGGATCACAGTCACTTTGATCTGGCCCGGGAATGTCATCTCGGTCTGGATCTTTTGTGCAATCTCAAAGGAGAGCTTGTCGGAGTCACCATCGGTAACTTTTTCAGACTCAACGATTACACGCAATTCACGACCAGCCTGGATAGCGTATGCCTTTTCAACGCCGGGATAGGTCATAGCCAGGTTTTCAAGGTCTTTGATCCGTTGCAGGTATTGCTGCATGATCTCCCGCCTTGCTCCGGGGCGAGCGCCACTGATGGCGTCGCAGGCCTGCACGATGGGGGCGATCACATATTGCATTTCCATTTCATCGTGGTGAGCGCCGATTGCATTGACCACGGCAGGGTTTTCACCATATTTTTCAGCCAGCTTGGCTCCCAGCAGGGCATGGCTCAGTTCGCTTTCCTCATCAGGTACTTTTCCAATGTTGTGAAGCAGACCCGCTCTTTTTGCCAGTTTGGGGTTCAGACCCAGTTCAGCAGCCATAGTTGCGCAAAGATTAGCTGTTTCACGGCTGTGCATCAATAAGTTTTGGCCGTACGAGGAGCGGAAGCGCATCCTTCCGACCATCCGTACAAGTTCTTTATGCAGCCCGTGAATACCGAGTTCTATCACAGTTCTTTCACCGATCTCCATCACCTGGTCCTCGATCTGTTTACGGGTTTTCTCCACCACTTCCTCGATACGGGCCGGGTGGATACGGCCATCCGTCACTAGGCGCTGAAGGCTCAGCCTGGCGATCTCACGGCGCAGTGGATCAAAGCTGGACAGGATAATGGCTTCAGGAGTGTCATCTACGATCAGATCCACACCAGTAGCCGCTTCCAGGGCGCGGATATTCCGGCCTTCACGACCGATGATCTGGCCTTTGATTTCATCACTTTCGAGGTTGAAAACAGTAATGGAGTTTTCAATCGCCTGTTCGGCAGCTGTCCGCTGAATAGTTTGGATAATGATCTTGCGCGCTTCCTTATTGGCTTTTTGCTTAGCTTCTTCTATAATTTCCTGTTGCAGGACCAGGGCCTGGGTATTGGCCTCATGTTTCAGGCTTTCAACCAGTTGCGCCTTGGCTTCCTCCGCTGAAAGACCGGCTATCTTTTCCAGGCGGCGGATATGCTCTTCTTGGTGTTTTTCCAGTTCGCTACGCTTGATGTTTACGAGATCGATCTGGCGATTCAGGTTTTCTTTGATCGCTTCATTTTCCTTCACCTGCTTTTCGAGATTGGATTCTTTCTGGCCTATCGACTGTTCTTTCTGCCTTATCCTGTTTTCGCTTTCGTTAATCTTCCTGTTGCGATCGTTTACTTCCTTGTCGTGCGCGGCTTTTAGCTGGATGAATTTTTCTTTTACTTCAAGTTCTTTCTCTTTGCGGATGGTTTCTGCTCTTAATTCGGCTTCTTTAAGGATATTTTTGGATTGCAGTTCAGCCTCTTCAATTCTTTTCTGTGTGTTTTTGGCAAAAATGAATTTGCCTGCGATGACGCCTATTATAAGTGCGGCAACACCAATTATGATTGATATAACATTGAGATCCATGAATTTTTTGTTTAATATTTTCCAAAATCATTGACTTAATTTTCCTATCATTCTCAGCCATATAACTGATTCTAAACAGGTAGTAGGCGAAGATACAAAACGGAAACTAATGCATAAAATAAGCTGTCGGGGGAGTGGCGTGTTTTGGCGGCCGGATCGATTTTTCTTACTAACTTCCCATATCTCACTCAATTAACTGCGATGCAATTTTCTACAATTAAAACTGCTGTTACGATACTGTTATTTTCCCTTGTTTCTATGAGTTGTTCCAAGGGTGGCGGAGGTGGTACCAATCCACCTGCACCTACGGAAGAAAATTTGTCAATTGGGATTGATCCTGACCCCGGCAGTGGTTTTGCCAAGGCCCTGGGTGCCAGTTATGATTTTAAACTGGAGATTAAATCCAAAATGCCTGCCCAGGGGGTAGAAGGTACCGTGGTATTCAGAAGAGAAGCAGATAACAGCGTACTTTCCACTCAGAATATATCAGGGTCCAGTTCTCCGATCAATGTTACTATCTCCAATATTGCTTTCAGCGAAGTAGGAATCGTCGCGATCGATCTTAAGTCAAAGTCAAAGCCTTCTAATACTGTGTCGCGGACGTTCAAATTGCACAGGAAGTAGCTTGTTGTAATTGGGAATTGGTAATTTGGACCCGATAGCAATCGGGTTAGGGGAGAAACTCTCGAACCCAAGTCCTAATTCCTCGCATCCAGTAACTTTTCAATACTATTTAATTTTTCAGCTAACAAATCCTGATGGATATCAGAATTCCCTGCCTGCTGCTCGGTGGCCAGCCAGATCAATACCATGGCGATATAGTCCTGCATATCCTTTCCGGCAAACTGGGTTTTATATTCGATGATCTTATCGTTGATGATTTTCACCGTACGGCGAACGGTTTCCTCATCCTTAGGATGGAGTTTGATACGGTAGTTACGGTCGGCTATTACGATGGTTGCTGCAATTAGTTGATCCATAACTTGCTATTTTAAAAAAGTCTTTTTAATTTGGATGACTTATTGATATCAGACCTGACTGGACTTTATACATACTGATTCGACCCTTGGAAGATGTCGTTCAATGCCAAAAAGCTAGCCCATGTTTGCCAAAATTAAGTCATCAAACTTTATTGATGCCCTACACCTTGAATTAGTTAGTCACAACGACTGTGCACTCAAAGGAATCCTGAAAGATGAAAAAGGTAGTGTATGCAGTACACTGGAGCGGGAAGTCCCGGTCAACCAAAGCCGCGTAGACTGGCGTGGTCTGGATGATCTGCCTTATGGTAAATATGTGCTTGAACTAACGCAGGGGGCAGAAAAAATGAAGGTGCATCTCGTAAAGAGGGTCTGATCACTGGCTTAGCATCGCGATACAGCGGTCGATTTCTTTGATATACGTATTGATCCGCTTTTCAAACTGCTTCTTCTCTTCGTCGTCCATTTCATTATTGCTGAATTTCAGGATCTCCATTCGCTGCCGCAGCAATGCGGAATTTTCCTGTGAAGCTGCAGCTTCCCTTTTTAAAGCCTCGAGTTCCTCCTTCAACGCATCATTTTCCTTTTGAAGTGTGGCATGCTGCTTTAGCAAATGCTGAACCTTTTCCTGGATCCTTTTTAAATGTTGTTCGGTCGCATTCATGGTTTGCACATTGACAGGTTAATAAACGTATGCTATTTCCTGATCTCCGCCTGCAGGTCTTTTTCCAGTGCCAGCATGATCTTGTTCATCCATCCGTCAATCTCCTGGTCGGTCAGCGTCTTCTCGGTATCAAGAAAAGTGAAATTGACCGCCATTGATTTTTTATCCTTGCCTAACTTTTCGCTTTCAAATACATCAAATAGGTTCAGACCCTGCAGTTTATTCAATTTCAATTTCTGCACGGTTTTCTCGATCTCTTCATATACCAGTGCTGAGGGTACGATGATTGCCAGGTCACGCTGTACGGACGGGTATTTTGGAATCGGCTGGATCGCTGGTTTCTGATTGGCTGCCAGAACTGATACCATATTCCAGTCGATATCCGCGAAAAATACTGGTTGCTTTATATCAAAACGCTGTAATACTTTCTTATGAACAATTCCTGCACGTACGGCGGGTTTCCCTTTCACCTTCCCCAGGATCAGCGCTTCCGATTTAGTATCCGTTGCGGCTTCAAATGACTCTATTTTTATGCCAAGTAGTTGAAAAACCCTGGTCACTACCCCTTTCAACAGGTAAAAATCAACGTTTGCAGGTTTGTTTTTCCAGCTTTCCTCGCCTGTTTTACCACTCATGTAAAGGCAAAGATGATCAAGCTCTTCGAATTCTCCTGGCGCTGCCTGTCTATAGGTTTTGCCAAATTCAAAAAAGCGCAGGTCATTGTTTTTTCGGTTAAGATTGTATGCGATGGCTTCCAGCCCGGTTTCCAGCATGGAGGGCCGCATCACATCCAGTTCCGCACTTAGGTTATTCAGCATTTTCACCGTGCTTTGCAATTCTGCTTCGCTGAAATAAGCCGAGTTGGTGATGGAATTGGTCATGATCTCATAGAAACCCAGACCCACGAGGTAATCCGCGGTCTTTTCCCTATAAGACTCTATAGCGAAATTTTGTTCAACTGCCGGGGTAATGGTGATCGCTTCCGGGATGATGACATTATCAAGTCCATCGATCCTCAAAATCTCTTCCACGAGATCAGCGGGCAGGGTGATGTCTGGTTTATGAAAAGGTACCGATACGCGAATCTCATCAATGCCTTCTTTAACAATTTCAAATCCCAGGCTGCCGAGAATTGTTTTTACAGCGTCGGGATGATAATTTTTACCACTAAGTTTTTTCAGGTAATGATACTTGAGCGAAACCTCCGCTTTTTGCTTTGGATCGGGGTATACATCGATGATCTCCGAAGCGATCTCGCCACCGCAAATTTCCCTGATCATCAGCGCGGCTCTTTTCAACACATTTACTGTCGCCGAGATATCAGTTCCTTTTTCAAATCTCGAAGCGGCATCGGTTCTCAATCCATGGCCGAATGATGTTTTACGGATGGATACCGGGTCAAAACAGGCGCTTTCGAGGAATATGTTTTTCGTAGCTTTTGTTACACCGCTATGCAGGCCGCCAAACACGCCAGCGATGCACATGCCCTCTTTTTCGTTGCAGATCATCAGGTCATCTGATGAAAGTTTTCTTTCCTTTTCATCCAGCGTGACAAACTTCGAACCTGCAGGTAAATTTTTGACGATGATCTTACCACCGGTAATAGCATCGAGGTCGAAGGCATGCAGGGGCTGACCGGTTTCGTGCTGGATATAATTGGTGATGTCAACGATATTGTTAATGGGCCGCTGGCCTATTGCCTTAAGTTTTTGCTGCAACCATCGAGGAGACTCAGCGATTTTGAGATTGCTTAGACTTACACCTGAATAACGCGGACAGGCCGCAAGATTTTCAACACTCACAGCGATGGGGAGTGATACATTGTCCGCTTTGAACCCGTTGCTATATGGTATTTTGGGTTTTGTTCCTTTTTTATCATGGTGCGATAAATACGCGCATACATCGCGGGCCACACCCCAATGACTCATGGCGTCCATCCTGTTGGGTGTGAGCCCAATTTCATAGATCCAGTCTTCATATGGTTTGAAAAACTCCACCGCGCTGGAACCGACTTTCGCATCTTTTGGCAAAATCATAATGCCCGCATGTGATTCGCCCAGCCCGATCTCGTCTTCTGCGCAGATCATCCCATAACTTTCAACGCTACGGATCTTGGCGACCTTCATGGTGAGAGGTTCGCTGCCGACAGGATATATAGTGGTGCCAACGGGTGCAACCACTACTTTCTGGCCCGCAGCTACATTAGGTGCGCCGCAAACGATTTGGAGCGGTTCTCCATTGCCTATATCTACACGTGTGAGGGTTAATTTGTCGGCGTTCGGATGTTTTTCTGTGTTAAGCACTTCGCCAATCACTAGGCCTTTTAGTCCACCGCGAACTTCTTCATATTTGTCCATGCTTTCCACTTCCAGGCCTATTGAAGTGAGAATGCGGCTAAGTCTTTCGGGCTCAATAGCCACCGGGAGGTATTCACTCAGCCATT
>JAEYVW010000103.1 GCA_023429365.1 Bacteroidota bacterium | reverse complement strand
TTTTTAAAAGGCACAAAAGCTTTGTCGATCGCGTCGATCACTTTATCCCAGGTTTCGTGCTTTTTCTCCAGCTCTTTGTATATTTTTTCCTCAAAGAAGATTTTCTCGAGTGAAGTGTAATGCCATTTCTCCTGAAGTTCAGCCAGTTTGATCTTTAATTCCTGTTCAAGCAGGTCTTTTGTTCTATCGGCCGACATCTTCAACAGATCATGTACGCCGAGGAACTGGGGCTTCATTCCAACGATCACACAGGCGTTGGGAGAAATCGAGATCTCGCAGTCTGTGAATTTGTATAAAGCATCAATGGTGATATCAGGCGAAATGCCCGGCGCCAGGTCCACTTGTATTTCAACATTAGCGGCTGTATTATCAGTTACCTTCTTGATCTTTATCTTACCCTGGTCGTTAGCTTTTACAATTGAATCCATCAACTGGGAGGTTGTAACGCCATAGGGTACGCTTTTGATCGCCAGTGTCTTTTTATCGACTTCTTCTATATGCGCCCTCACTTTTACCTTACCGCCCCTCTTTCCCTGGTTATATTCCTCCACATCTATCATACCGCCAGTCTGAAAATCCGGATATAACTCAAATTTCTTCCCCCTGAGGTACTTGATGGACGCTTCCAGTAATTCACAAAAATTGTGAGGCAAGATTTTCGTCGACAAACCTACCGCGATACCATCAGCTCCCTGGGCGAGCAACAATGGAAATTTCATGGGAAGGGTTACGGGTTCATTTTTTCTGCCATCATAACTAAGCTGCCACTCAGTTGTCTTATTGTTGAAGGCAACATCAAGCGCAAATTTGCTCAGTCTGGCTTCAATATACCGAGGCGCTGCAGCATCATCACCGGTACGCACATCACCCCAATTACCCTGCGTTTCTATCAACAGGTCTTTTTGTCCCATGTTCACTAGCGCATCACCGATGCTGGCATCACCGTGTGGGTGATACTGCATGGCCTGACCGATGATATTGGCCACTTTATTAAAGCGCCCGTCGTCCATCTCTTTCATGGCGTGGAGGATCCGGCGTTGCACCGGTTTCAAACCGTCTTCAATTGCTGGAACCGCTCTTTCCAGGATCACATACGAAGCATAATCCAGGAACCAGGTCTTATACTGGCCATGTATACCGCTATCGTTGTTTTGAATTTGTTCTATATTCTTTGATTTTGCCATTTCTTAAAGCACGCTTGTTCGAGAATGTGATAAATATTCCGTTGATTATTTTTATACGACCTCCTGCTCTCCTTGCATTTCCACCCTGCTTTTCTCACCTGACAACTTCACATCAAAATCTTTCCAGCCTTTGTTCATATCGCCGGTTATTTCAATTTTTCCATTGGAGATAAGCTGTTTCATACGCCACATCAGGAATACATCACCGGTTTTAATTTTCATCCGGTTTAGGGTATTGGTCAGTACACGGTTGGCTTTTTGCCATTCGCCGGTCAGGTTTTTGAGAATTTCGTTATCGTAAAATGTTTCATCCTTGCCGGCGATTTTTTTTCCTCCTTCCAGCATCCTCACCATGCTATTTTCCTCCACCAGCTTTTTCCACTCATCGGGATCAACTTCAAATTCGCTCAGCGTGATCGGTCGTGCCAGTTTTTTGGCTTTGAGAAACTCTTTTGGCTGAATTTCGCTCAACCAGGAGGGATAAAATATTTGACCTTTTTCATTGATAAATGGCAGGTTGTTGAGGTATAAGATCATGATACGGCCCGCATAATCGCTAAACTGAGGCATCAGCCAAAAATACCCTGTCACGTCATGCTGGTTTTGTCCCATCCATATCCATACCTGTTCGGCCGGGTCAGTATCCAGTTTTTCTTTGATCTGCCTGACAGTTTCGCGATCGTCAAACTTCACGGTATTAGATCCGGCATAATGTGAATGCTCGAGCAATCCCATCCACCAGTTGTATCTTGACTGCCAGCCCTCTTCGGTATCGATGCCCGCCAAAGGGCCCACCGCGTAGTCGTCCTTTACCTGCAATACTTCCCCGGCAAGTGTTTCATCCAGTTCAATCACCTGCCTCATTAATTCCACTTCCTGCTCGTTAAAAACGATATGTATCATACTGCTTTTTCTTTATGTATAAAAATCAGGTCGCCTTCCGGTTCATGCTGACCTGTCGTTACTTTTTTTAACACTGATCCCTCCACATAATATTTTTCAAAACCGGCGCTACTTAGTAATGATTCAATGAATGTTCTGTTCTCGCCGTTTGTTTCAATCTGGATGGTAGGTTTAAGTCTGCTTAATACCGGTAATATTTCCGGTATCACCATCCGCTCATAACCCTCGATATCACATTTCAGGTAGTCGATCTTATCAAAACCATCAAACAAGTCATATGCTTTTTTCATTTCAGCCTCGAATGAAAACTCGTATTCATGGAGTGCTTTATTGTTTTTCTCATCATACACTTGCGGTAAGCCGGTACGGAGGTATCCAAAATGATCCGGTGTTACCAGGTGTACTTTTTTATTTTCTGTTCCGAGTGCGTAAGGGAACAATGTGATATTCTTTCTATTCCTGCATGTCCACCGGATGATCCTGGTATACAAGGGTACTGGTTCGATAGCGAACACTTTTCCACTATCCCCAACCCATTTTGAAAATAATTTGGTATAATATCCCAGGTTGGCACCTATATCTACTACAACATCTCCCTCTTTTATCAACTGCCTGGCGAAATAATGATATTTATATGCCTCATCCGATTTAAGCAGGCCCGTGTTGTACATAAAAAAAAAGCCTTTATTCAGCACCTTCAGGTACCGTTCTTCCCCAAGCAGTTTGAATAAAAGTGACTTTATTTTTCTTTTCATTTTGTTTTACAGCCGATCCGAAATATTGGTGCAGTAGCCGTCAATTGCGTTCGTTATTTCAATATTTATTTATACTATTCAGGCTAGGCTTCCTCA
>JAEYVW010000064.1 GCA_023429365.1 Bacteroidota bacterium | reverse complement strand
GTAGCGAATTTATGCAGCCACCGGTTTCGCTCCGATACGATCCGGTCATTATGTTTGCCCATCACGAGTGAAGAAGGCCGGTTTGGTATGATGCTTAGCGCGGTGATCTCGGCCAGTGATAAATGATCGGGGTTTTTCTTAAAATATAAAAAAGCTGCGGTCTTCACACCTTCGATATTACCGCCATAGGGGACGAGGTTAAGATACATCTGGAGAATCTCGTTCTTGGAATATTTCCATTCCAACTGGAATGCGCGGAAAGTTTCCCTGGCTTTGCTAAATAAATTTCTTCTTCCGGGCTCAAGCGCCCTGGCCACCTGCATCGTAATGGTGCTGGCGCCGGATGTTCGCTTCATCCGCAACAGGTTTTTGACAAATGCGCGGCAAACAGAGAAAGGATTCACCCCCGGATGATAGTAAAAGTATTTGTCCTCTTTGGCGATAATCGTTTTGCGGAGCAGGGGAGAGATGTCATGGAGTTCAGTTTTCATCCGCCATTTGTCATCACTGGTCAGGTAAGCGTTGATCATCTCGCCTTTATTGCTTGTTATGACCGTGGAGTATTCAATCTTGTCGGGCAACGGGAACAGCAGGTTGAACAACAGGAACAGGATAAACGAGGCCAGCAGGAATATTCCTGTGCGTTTCAGTAAGAGGAGCAATGTTTTCCTGTTGAGTTTCAATTTCATTCTCTGGACGTTGTCGGCATTTGCTTTTTACCCGCAGACAAACCTACTTAACAAAATATTACATGTCTGCTTTCATGGGATAAATTCAGGATAAAAAGATGATGATCCTGAGTTTCCGGTTCATCAAATTTCTTTATCTTCTCATTTCAAAGCGAACCATTTAACCAAACCTTAATATGCAATTCCGTTTTATCTTCTTGCTTGCAGGACTCGTTTTTATTTTGTCCTGCAACAAAAACGCCGTCAGTCTTTCTTACACAAACGCAAAAGACGAAGTTCCTTTACTGGGAAACCTGGTATTCCGTTTTTCACAAAGCATGGTCAAAGATTCGATGCTGAATGTATGGGATTCCACTGAGTACATCAGTTTTGAACCCGCCATACCCGGCCGTTTCAGATGGGAGAGCCCGGATCAACTCGTTTTTTCACCTGCACAACCCCTCAATCCGGCTACAGACTATAAAGCCAGGGTTAAGAATTCGGTGCTTCGGTTCAGCAAATTTGACGATATAAAAGACGGGGATAAGATAAGTTTCCATACACCCGGTCTCACGCTAGATAATTCCCAGATCACCTGGGTGGGTGAAAGCAGTACCTCAGCAGTACCGCAACTCGACCTGCTTTTTAATTACCGTGTCAACCCCGAAAGCCTGAAAGAAAGAATGACGATCGAGGTCGAAGGTAAAAAAGCCGAGTATGCGATCATTACAGCATCTCCGGAAAACAGGATTGCCGTGCGGATCAATGGTCTTAAAAATGAAGACAAAGATCTTGATGCCAGGGTGATCATCGATAAAGGACTGAAACCTGAAGCGGGTAATAATGCGTTGGCGGAACCGATTAAAGCATCTTTGATCGTTCCTTCACCCTATGTACTTAGCATCCTTGAAATGGAAGCACAGCACGACGGGACGGAAGGAACAGTACGGGTGGTTACCAGCCAGCAAATATCAGCTGAAAACATAAAGCCTTTACTTCAACTGGATCCCAACCTCGGCTTTTCCATAGAGCAGAATGAAAACGGGTTCACTTTACGTAGTGATAAGTTTGATGTAAACAAATCTTATGCACTGACGATTAATAAAGGCCTGCGTGGTAAAATTGGAGGCGTGCTAAAAGAAGATTATTCCGGTAGCATAGCTTTCGGTGAGTTAGAGGCCAATATCAGGTTTGCAAACAGCAAAGCGGTTTATCTTTCCAAAAATGGCGGCAAGAATATAGAAGTGCAGATCACCAATGTGCCAAAAGTGAAACTGGTGATCTCGAAGATCTATGAGAATAATCTCCTTCTTTCACAACGCTATGGTTATTATCCTAAGGAATCCGTCAGCCGTAATGCAAGTTATGATGGTGGTTACGATGATGGTTATTACGACGATGGTTATACTGATGTAATGCTGGGCGATGTGGTTTATGAAAAAGAAGTCGACACCAGGACACTTCCGAAAAGTGGTGCCGGCAGGTTGCTCAACTTATCGCAGTTTGAAGACCGGCTTCCGGATTTCAAAGGTGTATATCATATTGTGATCCGTTCAATGGATAGTTATTGGGTAAGGGATAGCCGGTTTGTCTCTTTATCAGACCTCGGCCTGATCGTACGGGAAGGACAGGGTAAGATCTTTGTCTTCTCCAATTCTATTAAAACGGCCATGCCGGTAAATGGTGTGAACGTGTCGGTGTATGCGGCCAACAACCAGATGATCGGCACTGGTGCTACCAATGGGGATGGCGTTGCTGAGATCAACTGGTCCAGTAAAGATTTTGCCGGTTTTAAACCCGCCATGGTGATTGCAAAAACCGCGGACGATTTCAATTTCCTGCCCTTCAATAATACACGTGTCAACACATCAAGATTCGAAGTAGGCGGCAAGAGGGGTAATTCTTCTGGTCTCGATGCATTTGTCTATGCTGAAAGAGATATCTACAGGCCGGGTGAGAAAGTAAATTTTTCCGTAATCATCCGCGACAGGCAGTGGAAGGCGCCCGGTGATATACCTCTCAAGATAAAATTCCTGATGCCGAATGGTAAGGAGTTGAAATCATTCCGCAAATCAGTAAATGAAGAAGGTTCCGTCGAGGGGAGTATTGACATCGGAACGGCCGCCATCACGGGTAGCTACAACCTGGAAGTTTATACTTCAAATGATGTGTTGCTTTCCGCAAAAAGTTTTTCAATAGAGGAATTTGTACCGGATCGTATCCGGGTTTCTACCAAACTGGATAAATCGTCACTAAAGCCAGGCGAGTCTTCGGTTTTGTCCCTGAATGCTATGAACTTCTTTGGGCCACCCGCTGCCAACCGCAACTATGAGATGGAGATACAGGTTAGGCAAAAAAACTTTGCGCCTGCCAAATTCGAAAATTTTGATTTTTCACTAGCCAACCAGAATAGTTTTTTTGACAAACAGGTAAAAGAAGGAAAGACTGATACGGATGGGAATGCAACAGAGAAATACCAGGTGCCAGCCACTTACTCCAATATGGGTTTGCTGCAGACGAATTTTTATACCACTGTATTTGATGAAACCGGCCGACCGGTAAGCCGGCTGAGTACAGCGGATATCTATACGCAGGATGTGTTCTTCGGAATTCGGCATGACTGGTTTTATTATTACCCGCTCAATCAACCCGTTAAATTCCAGTTGGCGGCTGTGAACAGGGATGGAAATGCGACAAATGCTTCTGCCAGGGTAGAAGTGATAAAACATGAATACAAAACCGTACTCGCCAGGAGCGGCAGTTATTTTCGCTATGAATCCCAGAAGCAGGACAAAGTGATGACGGAGAATAAGATCAGTGTCGGTAGTAGTACAGAATATACTTACATACCACGTTCACCAGGTGATTATGAGTTGAGAGTTTATCTGCCGGGTGCCAACAACTATGTCAGCCGTAGTTTTTATAGTTATGGCTCATGGGGTGGTGACAATAATTCTTTTGAAGTAAGTAACGAAGGAAATATCGAGATCGAGCTGGATAAAAAGTCTTATCTCAGCGGGGAGACGGTAAAAGCTTTATTCAAGGCGCCGTTTGATGGCCGCATGCTGGTGACACTGGAAACAGATCGTGTTGTTTCACATCAATACGTTGAAGTCAATAGTCGTAATGCCAGTCTTGATTTGAAATTATCAGGCGACCATATACCCAATGTGTATATCACCGCCACGCTGATCAAACCACATGAAGTATCAGATATTCCGCTTACGGTGGCGCATGGTTTCCAAAATGTAAAAGTTGAAGAAAAGAGCCGTAAGATCCCGGTGGAGATCGAGGCGCAAAAGAGTGCCCGTTCAAAAACCAGGCAAAAGATAAAGGTAAAAGCGGCGCCTGGTAGTTTTGTTACCCTCTCTGCCGTGGATAATGGTGTGTTGCAGATCAGCAATTTTAAAACACCGGATCCTTATGAATACTTCTATCAGAAAAGGGCGTTGCAGGTGAGCTCGTACGATCTGTACCCGCTATTATTTGCTGAGCTAAGAGCCAAACTAAGCAGCACCGGGGGTGACGCAGAGCTCAGTATGGAAAAACGCGTAAACCCAATGCCGGCTAAAAGAATAAAAGTGGTTAGTTACTGGAGTGGTATCAAAAAAGCGAATGGAAATGGCGTAGCCGAATTCGAAGTGGATATTCCACAATTTAGTGGTGAGGTGCGCCTGATGGCGGTTTCTTATAAGGATCAACATTTCGGTGCAGCTGAAAGTACCATGACGATAGCTGATCCAGTTGTAATCAGTACGGCCCTGCCCAGGTTCCTTAGCCCTGGTGATACTGCATTTGTACCGGTTACGCTGAGTAATACAACTGGTAAGAACGCATCACTCACTGCGAAAATAGAGGCGTCGGGTCCATTACAAATTATAGGTGGCAGCAGCCAGTCAGTTGCTGTTAATGCAAACAGTGAGGGCCGTGCAGGGTTTAGTGTAGCTGCCAGTTCTGCCCTGGGTGTAGGTAATATTAAGATATCTGTGGATGGTATGGGTGAGAAGTTCATCGACGAAACAGAAATATCGGTACGTCCGCCATCAACCTTGCAGAAAATAACCGGCAGCGGTTCAATAGCCGGTGGAAGTACAGGAAAGATCAATATCGGTTTGAGTGATTTTATTGAAGGAAGTACGGATTATAACCTTGTCGTCAGCCGGTCGCCGGTTGTTGAGCTTGGTGATCACCTGCGTTACCTGGTGCAATATCCTTATGGTTGTTCGGAACAAACTATCTCGGCTGCTTTCCCTCAACTATATTATGGAGATATGGCCGATCTGATGCAATTGAATCCGCAGAATAAACTAAATGCCAACAGCAATATCCTGGAAGCCATTCGAAAAATAAAAATGCGGCAGTTGTATAACGGCGCGGTTGTGATGTGGGATGGTGAGAGTCGCGAGGACTGGTGGACTACGGCCTATGCCGCGCATTTCCTGCTGGAAGCAAAAAAAGCAGGCTTTGATGTTGATAATAGCCTGCTACAAACGATGCTTAGTTACCTGAGCAACCGGTTGAAGAAAAAAGAAACGATAACTTATTACTACAACCGCAACCAGAATAAGAAGATCGCGCCGAAGGAGGTGACTTATAGTCTTTATGTTTTGGCACTGGCAGGCCAGCCCAACGTTCCGGCCATGAACTATTACAAGGCTAAGCCCGAGATACTAGCTTTGGACAGCCGTTATTTACTTTCAGCTGCGTATGCCACTGCCGGTGATAAAAAATCATTTACCGCTTTATTGCCCGCGGCGTTTGCCGGTGAGGAATCTGTTGCGCAAACCGGGGGTAGTTACTATTCCGATGTACGCGATGAAGCGATTGCCCTGAACGCTTTGCTTGAGGTTGATCCTGGCAATAGCCAGGTCCCCGTGATGGCAAAGCATGTGGCTGATAAATTAAAAGCCCGTCGCTGGTTGAGCACCCAGGAACGCGCCTTTGCATTTCTTGCTCTTGGAAAAGTTTCACGTTCGGCCAACCAGTCTACCGCTACTGCGAATGTAAAAGTGAATGGTAAGGTGGTTGCAAAAGTTGATGGCGGCCAATGGAGAGGCGACAAAGCGGCTTTGAAGGGTACGGGGATAGAAATTGAAACAAAAGGGAGTGGCAATCTCTATTATTTTTGGCAGGCTGAAGGAATCAGCAGTAGCGGCGCTTATGAGGAAGTTGATAATTACCTTAAAGTAAGGAAGCGTTTTTACAATAGGTTTGGACAACCAGTTTCAGGAACCGGGTTTAAGCAGAATGAACTGATCATTGTTGGTATCACATTAGAGCGGGCCTTTTCAACCGCGATTGAAAATATAGTTATCACCGATCTTTTGCCCGCTGGGTTTGAAATTGAAAATCCAAGGACTAAGGATATACCGGGCATGGACTGGATCAAAGATGCATCCACACCGACCTCATTGGAT
Organism: Bacteroidota bacterium; assembly: GCA_023429365.1. Lineage (GTDB taxonomy): Bacteria > Bacteroidota > Bacteroidia > Chitinophagales > Chitinophagaceae > Terrimonas_B. Next base: position 266 of record JAEYVW010000064.1, on the reverse strand, counting down.
GTTCGTGACGACAGGATTCATTTTTTTGTCGATGCGTATAATAACCGTCAGACCTATTATTACGCAGTTCGTGCAGTTTCACCCGGGCGCTACAAAATGGGACCTGTTAGTGCGGATGCGATGTATAATGGAGAATATCATTCATATCACGGAGCAGGCGTGATAAGTATTATACAGTAATTAGTAACTAGTGAATAGGAATTGGGAGATCGGGGATATTCTCCCAATCCCTATTCATCATCATCCACGCGCTCCGTGCCTTCAAA
>JAEYVW010000045.1 GCA_023429365.1 Bacteroidota bacterium | reverse complement strand
ACCTGTGGCACTTGTGATACGCCGCCAAAAATTACCAGGTGGTTAAGGTCAAGGTATCGGCCATAAGATTTGAAACTTTCCTCGATCTGTATAGCCAACTCCCTGGTGGGTGTTAATACAAGGGCTTTTATATTACGACGACCATGGGTGTCATGCTGCCGTTGCTGCGACATTAATTGTAAAAGCGGGATCGCAAAAGCCGCTGTCTTACCGGTACCGGTCTGCGCGCAACCAAGCAGATCTTTTTGTTTTAATACGACGGGGATGGATTGTGCCTGTATAGGCGTAGGCTTTGTATAGCCTTCTTTAGATAAAGCTTTGAGCACAGGCTCAATGAGCTGCAAATTGTTAAACGACAATTGAATATAATTAGATTAAAAAATATGGTAAGGCTATCAACTTCTGTAGATACTTTACCCGCCTTACGTTAAGCCATCACAATATTTGAGAGAACGATCCGAGAGCTTCAGATCAAAACAAAACAGGTGAGAAATAACATATAAGAATGCAAAGATAGCTTTTTGTACTGAGAAACCTGCATTAATTATCATATTGTTTGCATTTCATCGGCTTTACCAGTCAAAATCAACTGCTCATCTGCAATGTCGTTATCATCCTTTCAAAATTTCAACTATTTTGAATCGCATATTATATCTGTCTTGAAGAAAAATTTTTGGAAAACGATTGCCTGGTCATGCCTGTTGGTAGGCAGCCTTGATATACTGTCAGCGCTGACACATTATTATATTAAAACAGGGAAAGACCCGTTAAATGTTCTGAAATATGTTGCCAGTGCCGTTTTTGGCCGTGATGCTTACGAGTCGGGACCTGCGATGGCTGTGTATGGCTTGTTATTTCATTACCTGGTAGCCTTTTGCTGGACGATACTTTTCTTTATGATTTACCCGAAATTTAAATTATGGTCCTTCAACCGTATTATTACCGGCATAGTTTATGGCACTATTATTTGGGTTATCATGACAAGGGTGGTTGTTCCGCTGAGCAGGGCTGTCACAGGACCGTTCGATCCTTTGCAGGCAGGTATCGCTGTCTCAATACTGATCGTGGCGATCGGGCTACCCCTTTCTTTTATTGCGTATAGATTTTATAAACTTTAATATTATCGATATGAAAGTTCCCTCAACCTATAACCAGCTTATGCCTTACCTGATCTTAAAAGACAGTAACGGGTTTCGAAAATTCATGTTAGCCGTCTTCGATGCAAAGGAGCAAATGGTAGTACCCACCGAAGATGGATCCGTGATGCACGGTGAGTTAAGGATTGGAGACGCCGTGGTAATGTTTGCCGAGGCTGGAGGACAATTTACACCCATGAATGCAGGGATGTTTATTTATGTTGAAGATGCGGATATTACCTATCAAAAAGCTCTGTCCGCCGGAGCGGTGACGGTTCCCGGGCAGGAGCCATCCGATAAAGAGTATGGACGTGCCTGCGGGGTAACTGACCCATTTGGAAATACGTGGTGGATTACTTCTGTAAAATGAACATGAATGGCATGGATGGTTGCTGCATTAATCGAAATTTTTCTGGTTCGGGGAAGTGGACACGGAGAGCATGGAGGAAACACTGAGGACAGGGGAAAATTTACCATGTCTCAGGGGTCTTTAATATTTAATAATTACTTGTAGTGTTTCAATCAGTCTTCGAAAAGTATTACGCAGCTTATTGGCGTGACCTTGATTGAAGTTTTGCCCGTGGAAAATTTTATATGCTGACCAGGTAACGACAAAAGTTGCCAGTTGCCGGCAGGCAGACTAAGTTTAGCTTTACGTGGCTGGCTGTTATAGATAACCATGATCCGTTTCCAGTGATCGCCAACAACTTTGCCGTCGATCGTGTAAGCTACCACGCCGACGGGTACGTCCGTAAAATGGATATATTCAGCCACCTCCCTGCCTGTTCTCAATCGAAATGCGGGATGTGCTTTCCTAAGTTGTATTAACGCCTTAACATAGTCAAATACATCCTTGTTTTTAGTTTTAAGCGACCAGTCGATCGCGTTGGTGACATCACCGGCATTGTAAGAATTTTCATTGCCGTTCTTAGTTCGTAAAAATTCAGATCCTGCGTGCAGGAATGATATTCCCTGTGAAGTCAGTACGATCCCTAACGCCAGTTTATACATTTCTTTTCTTTCTTTCTCACCTGCCCCCGATGCCGAGAGCGCCAGTTTATCCCAAAGCACATGATTGTCGTGGCACTCTGCATAGGTTACTGTATTAGTAGGATCATTTGCATAAGGTGCGTTTGAATAATTTATCTTAGCATAATTCACCTGCGGATGCCTACAAGCAGCAACCACGCCAAATTTAATGCTCTCCTCCATACCTTGCCGGCCACTCACGAACCCTTTTTCACTATTTACAAATACACTTCCTTTTAAGCCATCCCGAAGATCATCACTGAAGACTGCTATATTGTCAAGTTTGTACGCGAATCTTTTCAACGCTCTCTTCTCTTCAGGCAAGGGTGATTCTTTGGCCGTCCAGCCTTCGCCATATAATAAGATCCCAGGCCTGATCTTACGAAGCTCTGCAGCAATGATATTCATCGTTTCAATATCATGTACACCCATCAGGTCGAAACGAAATCCGTCAATATGATATTCCTTTACCCAATACTTAAGCGACTCGATCATGAACTTACGCATCATCGGTCTTTCGCTGGCCGTTTCGTTGCCACAGGCAGTCGCGTCCGAGAATTTTCCTTCCGCCGTTTGCCGGTAATAATAACCCGGTACCAGCTGGTTGAAATAAGAATCTTCGGTGAGCATCGTATGATTGTACACCACGTCCATCACCACACCGAGTCCATTCCTGTGAAAGGCATGGATAATCTGCTTTAATTCTTTGATCCGCGTTTTACCGTCATATGGATCTGTGGCATACGATCCTTCCGGCACATCATAATTCAATGGTTCATACCCCCAATTATATTGGGCTGTTTCCAGTTTGGTCTCATCGACCGACAAATAATCATAGAAAGGTAAAAAATGAACATGGGTGACTCCCAGCTCTTTGATATGATCAAGCCCGGTTGACATACCGGCCTCGTTTGTCGTTCCTTCCTCTGCCAGACCCAGGTATTTTCCTTTGTTGCGTATCCCAGAATTTGCGGCTATGCTGGCATCGCGTACATGCAGCTCGTATACGATCGCATCTGTCTGGCTGGTGAGTTCGGGTCCGCGATCAGCATCCCAGCCAGGCGGGTCGGTCTCATCAAGGTCAACTACCATCGCTCTTCTTCCATTCACCCCAACCGACTTTGCATAGGGATCAGGTACCGCATTCAGCCAAATCTTGTTTATCATTACTCTAAAAGCATAGAATTCTCCTTTCAGATCACCGGGTATCGTGGTTGCCCATGTGCCCTGTGGACCTTTTTCAAGCGAGATTTTTTTATATGCTTCACCGCCCGATCCTTCTTTATACAATAATAGTTGTGCCTGTTCTGCCACAGGCGACCAGATCCGGAATGCAGAGCTTTGGGGTGTATATCGGAGACCCAGGTCATCGCCCTGGTACACAGGATAGTTCGCAAACTCTTTTATTTGTGCTTTTATAAAAACTGGAAATATTAATGCCGCTACCATAACAGCTTTATTCATCCCGGGATATTTTAATTAAATATCTCCAATTATTTTTACTCATGCAAACGGGTGGCCGGCGAGACGGAAAGGCGGGAAGATAAGACTGCGAAGGTTTTTTTAAAAACTCTTTATACTTTTTTCGAAAAAATAACTTTTGTCGAACTCAAGATGGATTAAATGGTGAAATGAACAAGCTAAAACCCTAACTAAATACTCCCTTCCCACCTCCCCTTCTTCCCGGCAATCCACCCACTCTCCCCATTAAAAAAATAAAGAATAATCGGGCAATATGTTTTGTAAGTTTTAAGAAGTAAGTCCAAACAAAAAACATATCCAACACCTCCATCCCGCCTCCCCTTCTTCCCGGCAATCCGCCCACTCTTCCCATTAAAAAAATAAAGAATAATCGGGCAATATGTTTTGTAAGTTTTAAGAAGTAAGTCCAAACGAAAAACATGTCCAATACCTCCTTCCCGCCTCCCCTTCTTCCCGGCAATCCGCCCACTCTTCCCATTAAAAAAATCTTCGTTAAATGAATGTTTACCTGTAAATTGTCGCTTAATTCTTTAAGCATATAATCTTCTTCGCTAATGGGAGACTTCCAGATCAAAAAGCAACCGAAAAAATATGACGCGGTCATTGTTGGTTCCGGTGCAGGCGGCGGTATGTCAGCTTATATTCTTGCCAATGCAGGACTAAAAGTTTGTATCATCGAAGCAGGGCCTCTGTATGACCCGGTAAAAAATATTACACAATTCAAGAAACCATGGGAATCGCCGCGCCGCGGCGCTTCTACGATACGACCATTTGGTGATTTTGACGCCTGCTATGGCGGATGGAAACTGGAGGGTGAACCCTATACCAAAGCACCAGGTACAGACTGGGACTGGTTTCGCGCCAGGATGCTCGGCGGACGAACCAACCACTGGGGAAGAATCTCGTTGAGATTCGGACCTAAGGATTTCAAACGCAAAAGCATCGACGGGCTCGGTGAAGACTGGCCTATTGGATATGAAGATATCAAACCATACTATGATCGTGTTGATAAACTGATCGGTGTGTTTGGCACTAATGAAGGTCTGGAAAATGATCCCGACGGATTTTTCCTTCCTCCACCTAAACCGAGACTGCACGAGCTTTTTATTAAAAAAGCCGCCGTGCAGGCTGGTGTTCGCGTAATTCCTTCGCGACTTTCTATTCTTACACAACAATTGCCCGACAACAAGGACCGTGCGGCCTGCGCTTTTTGTGCGCAGTGCGGCCGCAATTGTAGTTATTATAAAGCGGACTTCTCATCACCCAACGTGTTGATCTATCCGGCTATGAAAACCGGTAATATCGACATTGTTTCAAATGCCATGGCCCGCGAAGTACTTACCAACCGGGAAGGCCTTGCAACAGGAGTATCATACGTGAACAAAGACGATATGATGGAATACCAGGTGGAAGGAAAAGTAGTGATCGTGGCTGCTAGTGCCTGTGAATCCGCGCGACTCCTGCTCAATTCCAAATCACCGCGTCATCCCAACGGGCTTGCCAATAGCAGCAACGTGGTGGGAAAATACCTGCATGATTCAACCGGTGCACAACTTGGGGGCGTGATCCCTGCTTTATTTGGCCGGAAAAAATATAACGAAGATGGTGTAGGTGGTATGCATGTGTATTCGCCCTGGTGGTTGGATAATAAAAAACTGGATTTTCCCCGCGGCTATCATATCGAGTATTGGGGTGGCATGGGCAATCCTTCTTATGGCTTCAACTGGGGCGTTGAAAGTCTGAATGGAAAGTACCTCGTAAACGGAAAAGAAAAACAACCCGGAGGTTATGGCGCTTCTCTCAAAGAAGACAACCGCTTCTTTTTTGGGGCCAGCGTCGGTATGGCGGGACGTGGTGAAGCGATACCACTTGAAAGCAACTATTGCGAAATCGATCCCAATACGGTGGATAAATATGGCATCCCTGTTCTGAAGTTCAATGTGAAATGGAGCGATCATGAGATCAAACAGGCCAAACATATGAAGGAGACCTTTAAGGAGATCATGCACAATATGGGCGCCGTCATCACCTGGGGCGCGAATGACAGTGCAGAGAACAATTGGGGACTCACTAAACCCGGCGAGATCATTCATGAAGGTGGTACTGTAAGGATGGGTAATGATGCTAAGCGTTCCGCTTTAAACAAATGGAGCCAGGCGCATGATTGTAAAAATCTCTTTTGTGTAGATGGCGGCCAGTTTGTAAGCCAGGCCGATAAGAATATCACCTGGACCATTTTAGCGCTTTCTATGAGAGCATCTGAATATATCGTCGATGAACTGAAAAAACAGAATATTTAATCTGTTTAAAAAAATCAGACGCGACTATAACTTTAAAAATTATTGATCAAATCAATCCGATAAATAATGGATAGACGTCAATCATTAAAACTGATCGCCACCGGCGCAGTAGCAGTACCAGCAGTAATTGCAGGCTGCAAAACAGATGATAAGAAAGCGGCAGATAACGCGACCGGTGCGAATATCGACATCGACCGCAATGCCGAAGAAATGGCCTATGAAAAAAAGTTGCTGGAGCAGGGAAAGTTTTTTACGCCACATGAGATGGCAACGATCACGGTACTGGGGGATATTATTATACCTAAGGACGATGTCAGTGGCAGTGCTTCCGATGCTAAAGTGCCGGAGTTTATCGACTTTATCGTAAGGGATATGCCACAACACCAGTTACCAATGCGGGGCGGTCTACGCTGGCTGGATATGCATTGCCTCAAACGGTTTGAAAAAGCCTTTAAAGATTGTAGTTCCACACAACAAATTGAAGTGGTAGATGAAATCGCTTATCCAGTGATAGAATACACTGATGACAAAGGGAATAAAGTGACCAAGGGCAAGTTAAAACCAGGAATGGAGCAGGGAGTAGCATTCTTTAGTCTAATGCGCAACCTCACTATGTCCGGATTCTATACATCCGAGATCGGTGTAAAGGATATTGGCTATGTGGGCAATGCGCCTAACAAATGGAATGGCGTGCCGGATGATGTTTTGAAACAATACAACCTCGCTTATACACAAAAGGAATTGGATGAATGTGTGAAGTTCTAAGGTGTAAGGTTTAAAATAGTTGAATATTGTTGAAGATCGTTTAACATTGTTT
>JAEYVW010000467.1 GCA_023429365.1 Bacteroidota bacterium | reverse complement strand
AATTGATCGCTGCGGGAATGTCTTACGACGAGAATCATTTTGAAAAGATTTACTCAAGTTGTTTTGTAAGGTATGGAATGAAAGACACCTACACCCTGGTGATTTATCCTATGCTTGTCCGCGTGGGACTGATGTGGGTGGGTGATGCAATTCCACCGGCAAATGAACATTTTATCAGCAACCTCATCAGGCAAAAACTATTCACCGCTATCGATTCTCTCCCACCAGCTGCAAAAGGATCAGAAAAGTGGGTACTTTATTTGCGCGAAAATGAGTTTCATGAGATAGGACTGTTGTTTGCCAGTTACCTTTTAAGGCTATCAGGCCAGCAGGTGCTATACCTCGGTGCCGATGTGCCGTTCGAATCACTGAGTAATTCGGTAAAACAGATCAGACCGGACTACCTGTTGTTTTTCCTGGTCCATAATGATCTGCCGGAAGAAGTAGATCAGTATACAGCAGATCTGCGAAAAATATTTCCCGGGAAAAAAATTTTTGTGGCAGCTGATGAATTCCTGCTGAACCAGTTGAATATACAGGGCAGGATACAGGGACTAAGATCAGTGGAAGAATTGGAAAATTTTCTAACAGTGAAAAGTATTGCGTAATTTATAATCAAATGGCGCGTATAGCAGTGATAGGATCTGGTTTTGCAGGCCTGAGCACGGCTGCTTATTTATCGGCAGCCGGACACCAGGTAGATGTCTTTGAAAAGAATGAAACAGCCGGTGGCCGGGCACGGCAATTCAAATCCGAAAATGGTTATGTTTTCGATATGGGACCCAGCTGGTATTGGATGCCGGGTGTATTCGACCGGTTCTTCCAGGATTTCGGATACAGGGTTTCCGATTTTTACCAACTGGAATTGCTTGATCCGTCGTTCGAGATGGTGTTCGAGACCGGCAAATTGAAAATACCCGCAGGCTATGATGAACTTCGAAACCTGTTTGACTCCGTGGAACCAGGAAGCGCGAACCGGCTCGACCGTTTTATGGAAGAGGCTCGCTTCAAATACGAGGCTGGCATGGAAAAACTTGCCTATAAACCAGGACTGTCCTGGACGGAATTTGCCGATCGTGACCTTCTGAAAGGTTTTTTTCGACTGCAGGTATTTTCCTCCTTCAGTAAGCATGTAAGAAAGTATTTCAAACATCCGTGGCTGGTATCATTAATGGAATTTCCGGTACTCTTCCTTGGTGCCATGCCATCAGAAACGCCGGCGTTATATAGCCTGATGAACTACGCAGGCCTGAAACTCGGTACCTGGTATCCGATGGGTGGGTTTGGAAAACTGATCGAAGCGATGATAGAGGTTGCGAGCCGTCAGGGCGTTCGCTTTCATTTCAATGCCCCTGTTGAACAGATACATATTGATAACGGTATCGCTTCGGCTATCGTGGTAAAGGGGAAACGAATGTCATACGATGCCGTGGTGGCCGCGGCCGATTACCAGCATGTCGAAAAACAATTATTACCGTCAGCCTATCGAAACTACCCGGCTTCCTATTGGGACAAAAAGACAATGGCACCTTCCTGCCTGATCTATTTTATCGGGTTGAACAGAAAAACAAATCTGCCCCACCACACACTTTTTTTTGAAGAAGACCTTTGGCAACACTCACTTGATATTTATAAAAAACCCTGCTGGCCTTCCCGCCCTCTTTTCTATAGCTGCTGTCCCTCACGGACCGATTCGTCTGTAGCTCCTGACGGCCATGAGAACCTTTTCTTACTGATGCCTATCGCGCCGGGGCTGGATGATGACGAACAAACAAGGGAGAAGTATTTCAAGATCATGATGCGCCGCCTGCAGGATTATACCGGCCAGGACCTGCAAGAATATATCGACTACAAGAGATCTTATTGCATCAGGGATTTTATCGAAGATTATAATGCATTTAAAGGTAATGCCTATGGACTGGCCAATACCCTTTTGCAAACCGCCATTTTAAAACCACGAGTCCGGAACCGGAAGGTTCCCAACCTTTTTTACGCCGGGCAACTTACTGTACCGGGGCCGGGGGTACCTCCTGCCCTGGTTTCCGGTAAAATAGCTGCGACGCAATTACAGAAATACCTAAATACGGTTATACATGAAGCGACTGTTTGATAAACTTTCAGCAGATGTCAGCAAGTTGACAACCCGCAGCTATAGTACGAGCTTTTCTATGGGCATTTTCTTTTTGCACAAGGACCTGCGTGACTCGATTTATGCCATCTATGGGTTTGTACGGTTGGCAGATGAGATTGTCGACAGTTTCGAAGGATACAACAAGGTTTTTCTGCTCGAGAAACTAAAGTCAGACACACGAGACGCTATTGAGCACCGGATTTCCACCAATCCTATTCTCAATTCTTTTCAGGCTGCAGTACATAAATACCAGATCGAGCCGCAACTGATCAGTCTTTTTATACAAAGTATGGAAATGGACCTTGTGAAAGTGGAATACAACACCGCTTCTTATGAGCGTTATATCCTCGGTTCGGCAGAAGTGGTCGGATTGATGTGTCTTCATGTTTTCTGCGAAGGCGACAGGAAAATTTACGAGGAACTTAAGCCCTATGCCATGAAACTCGGCGCCGCATTTCAAAAAGTCAACTTCCTCCGAGATATGAAAGACGATTATGAGATATTGGGTCGCAGTTATTTTCCAAATATCGAGATCGCGGCGTTTTCATGCGATGCCAAACTGGCTATCGAAAAAGAAATTGAGGAAGATTTTGCAATCGCCTATGAGGGCATAAAGAAATTACCCTATTCCTCAAGAGGTGGTGTGTACCTTGCATATGTGTATTATCGATCACTTTTCAAAAAAATCAAGCGCCTCCCACCCCATCGCGTTTTATCCGGACGGATCAGGATCCATAATGGTCGAAAACTGGGCCTGATGCTGAACAGCCTGCTGGAGTATAAAATGAACTTGTTATGAACTCTGACACAATTTTTGAGGTGTAAACTGACTATATCATGAACAACATTTTCATCAACATCTTGGTCACCATCGCTGCTTTTGCCGGCATGGAGGTCATTGCGTGGTTTACACATAAGTATATCATGCACGGGTTACTATGGCGACTTCATAAAGACCATCATAATAAGGAATCAACCGGTTTTTTCGAACATAATGATTTCTTCTTTTTGATTTTTGCTGTTCCAGGTATCATTTCTCTTCTGGTCGGCATTAATCAGGACTATAATTTTTTATTTTGGATCGGGGTGGGTATCACACTCTATGGTCTCGCTTATTTTCTTGTACACGACATATTTATTCACCAGCGATTTAAGCTTTTTAGAAATACCAATAATCGTTATTTCAAAGCGATACGAAGGGCGCATAAAGTGCATCACAAACACCTGGATAAGGAAGAGGGCGAATGTTTTGGTATGCTATGGGTGCCATTTAAGTATTTAAAGTCTTCCAAATAACAGCGTAGTGACGGAGTACACATATTTATTGGTCAACTTCTTTACGGTGATCATCCCGCTGTTGTTCTCTTTTCACCCACGGCTCCGTTTTTACCAGGCCTGGCGGGCGTTTTTTCCGGCTGTGATACTGAGCGGGCTGGTCTTTATATTTTGGGATGCATATTTCACTTCCATCGGTGTGTGGGGATTCAATGATCAATATCTTACAGGCATACGTATTGGGAACCTCCCGGTAGAAGAAGTTTTGTTTTTCTTTTGTATCCCCTACGCCTGTGTATTTACCTATTATTGTCTTAACCTGCTAATTAAGATCGATATGGCACAAAAATGGGAAGACAGGGTAACATGGGCACTTGTCGCAGCGCTATTCATAGCCGGCATTGTTTATTATCAGCGTGTTTACACAGTCACAACTTTCTGGTGTCTTATGATCCTGTTGCTGTTTACAAGGTATATTCTCAAAGCCAGGTGGCTTGGCAGGTTTTATTTCGTATATGCGATACTGTTAATCCCGTTCTTGATCGTCAATGGTGTGCTGACAGGTTCAGGTCTCGAATCGCCCGTAGTTTGGTATAATCAATCGGAAATAACGGGCTTCAGGATCGGAACGATTCCTGTTGAGGATGTTTTTTATGGTATGGCCCTGATACTACTCAACCTGTTGATCTTTTTGCCGCTTTTGGAAAAACTAAAACCGGAATTACGGCGAGAACTGGTTATTCATTCAAAATAATTCTGATGAAAAAGCCCTTACTAATATTGAATATTGTCGCATTGGTAGCAACGATTATTGTCAATTATTTGTCCAATACCGGTTACTTTAATGGTGAGACCATGTCATCTGTATCCGGCAGATATGAAAATATTTTTACGCCGGCGGGATACGCTTTTTCTATCTGGGGGCTTATTTATCTTTCCCTGTTGGGCTTCCTTATCTACCAGGTCAGGTTATCTGTTCACGATCAGCAAAATGATATTAACGCTATCGGCGCATGGTTTATCATCAGCTGCATCGCCAATTCTGCCTGGGTTGTGGCGTGGCTATATGACCAGATCGGGCTTTCAGTCCTGCTCATGATTATACTTTTCTTTAGTCTTGCACAGATTGTAATCAGGTTAAATATTGCTACTAAAAATGCACCATTGCCAAGAAGTCTCCTGGTATATCTTCCCTTCTCTATTTATATTGGCTGGATTTCTGTTGCCCTGATCGCGAACATAGCCGCATGGCTCACCAAAATATCCTGGAACGGTTGGGGTATCAGTGAATCCTCGTGGGCTGTCATCATGATCATCATTGCCGGGTTAGTGAATCTTTTCGTTCTTTGGAAAAGAAATATGGGAATGTTTGCAATCACTGGCGGTTGGGCCCTGGCGGCGATTGCGGTTGCTAATTGGGACACGGCATCAACCGTGGCAACTGTTGCGATAGCAACGGCTGTTGTGCTAATACTTAGTGTGTTGATCCATGCATTTGCCGGCAGAAAAAAGCCACTACACGCGATCTCATGAAAAAGCCGGTTAGTGTCTTTTGGTTCAGGCGTGATCTGCGGGTAGAAGATAATAAGGCGTTTTCAAAGGCATTGAATAGTCCCTACCCTGTTCTACCAGTTTTCATTTTTGATAAGGAAATACTTCAACTA